>DAIOGL010000022.1:0-16081 GCA_036745235.1 Sulfuritalea sp. | reverse complement strand
TCCTGCGCCGCCATGCCAAGGTATTGCGGTAGATCAAGAATTGGTGCGACTTCCGGGACGCGATTGCGTCCCGATTGCTCGCAGGCGGCAATTGCGATGTTGCGCCAGTGTTCGACGCGCCGCACGGCGCGTTCGCCGGAAAGCCGGATGACACTGCGCTTCGCCGCCACGGGCTGGATTCTCCTGACCCCCAGTTCGACGGCTTTCTGCACCACCCAATCCATCTTGTCGCTGGCGGGCAGGCCCTGTACCAGCGTTAGGGCCAGCGGCGCCTCGCAGTCGGCGGCGTCGAACTCGACCAGGGTCGCGCGCAAAAGCTTGCCGGCCGGGTGGAGCGTCGCCCGCCACTGTCCGCCGCGCCCGTCGAACAGAATCGCCGTGTCGCCGGCGCCGACTCTCAAGACCTTCAAGGCGTGGTGGCTGGCTTCGGCGGCAAGCTCGACCGTAGCGCCGGGGTGCAGCGGGAAAGGGCAGAAGAATCTCGGTATCATGTTTGCATTATCCCCAAAACAGGGTTTCAGTGCAGGCTAAGCTCTGAAGTCGGAGATTGAGCCGAAACCAAAAGGAGGTTCACGCACATGGTCAGCCTATCCCCTCCCGTCTGCGACTTCGGCCGCCCGGCCATCGATTTCGACCTGCCGGGGGTCGATGGCAAGCGTCATAGCCTCGCCAGCGCGCGCGGCCCGAAAGGCTTGCTGGTGATGTTCATCTGCAATCACTGTCCCTATGTCAAGGCGGTCATCCACCGTATCCTCCGCGACACCCGGGAACTGGCCACGCTGGGCGTCGGCAGCATCGCCATCATGAGCAACGACCCGGCCGCCTATCCGGAGGACTCGTGGCAGAACATGGTGCGGATCGCGCGCGAACTGCAGTTTCCATTTCCTTATGTGCTGGACCAGTCGCAGCAGGTGGCGAAGGCCTATGGTGCGGTGTGCACGCCGGACTTCTTCGGCTACAACGCCGATCTGGAATTGCAGTACCGCGGCCGCCTCGACGAGTCGCGCAAGACGGCGGCGCCGGAAAATGTGCGGCGGGACCTGTTCGAGGCGATGCAGCAGGTGGCGCTCGGCGGAAAGGGCCCGGCGCAGCAGACGCCGGGCATCGGCTGTTCGATCAAGTGGCGGGAAGCCTCCTGATCATGCGCCGCCGGTCTTGGGCTTCTCCGCGGCGACCGGCGACTGCTTGCCGATCTGAGCCTCGATCAGGCGCGAGCCTTCGCTGTTCATGAAGTCAACGAAGGCGACGGCGGCCGGCATCAGACGTTTGTCGGTGCGATAGACCAGGCGCCACTGGCGCTTGACCGGCGTGCCGGTGACGTTGAGCTTGACCAGCCGCCCCACCGAGCGCTCCAGGCCGATGGTGTGCTCCGAGATGAAGGACAGCCCGAGGCCGGCCATCACGGCCTGTTTGATGGTCTCGTTGCTGCCCAGTTCCATGGTCGCGCCCGCCGTGACGTGATGCAACTCGAGGAAGCGTTCGAGCGCGCCGCGGGTGCCCGAGCCGGGTTCGCGGATCAGCAGGGTTTCGGCAGCCAGCCGCTGTGGATCGATGCGCTTCTTGTCCGCCAGCGGGTGGTCGGGTGCCGCGATGAACACCAGCGGGTGATCGGCAAAGATCTTGGCCACGGTCTCGAACTCGGACGGCGGCGTGCCCATTATGGCCAGGTCGATATCGTTCTCGGCCAGATGGCGCACGATGGTGCCGCGGTTGTTGACCGTCAGCTGCAGTTCGACACCGGGATGGCGGCGTCGAAATTCGGCGAGCAGGGCCGGCGCGAAGTATTTCGCCGTGCTGACCACGCCGATCTTCAGATGGCCGGCCTCGACTCCCTTCAACGCGGCCAGCGCTTCGCCGGCCTCGCGCAACTGTTCGGCGATGCGCCGCGCCTGGCTCGCGATCTCTTCGCCGGCAGCGGTAAGGCGCACCTTCTTGCCGGCCTGTTCGGTCAGCGGCAGTCCCGCTTGATCCTCCAGCGCCTGCACCTGCATCGAGACGGCAGGCTGCGTCAGATGCAGTTCTTCCGCGGCGCGCGAAAAGGAAAGATGGCGTGCCACCGCCTCGAATATCTTCAGTTGGCGCAAGGTGACGTTCTTCATGGCTGGGCAGCGCTGGCGCTGGGGGAGTGAATGTCGAGGAAGGCTTCGAGTTCATCGGCCGGCAGCGGCGCGGAAAAATGAAAGCCCTGGAATTCGTCGCAGTCCGCACTCTTCAGCAAGGCAAATTGCTCCGCTGTCTCCGTGCCTTCGGCGACCACCTTCAGGCCGAGGCTGTGAGCCAGCGCGATGGTTCCCCTGACGATGGCGAAGTCACCCGGATTCAGCGCGATCCCGGCGATGAAGGAGCGGTCGATCTTGAGGCGGTTGAAAGGCAGTTGCTTGATGTAGGACAGGGACGAGTAACCGGTGCCGAAGTCGTCGATGGCGAGTGAGATGCCCATGTGGCGGAGTTCTTTGAGCACCGCGGACGCCCGTTCCGGGTTCTCCATGGCCATGCTCTCGGTGACCTCGAGTTCCAGCAGGCCGGCCGGTACGGCGTTCTCGCGCATGAGGTCCGCGATTTGCTGCGGGAAGCCGGGCAGGCGCAGTTGCCGTGCGGAAAGATTGATCGCCACCGCGGGTACCGGTATGCCGACGTCAAGCCACTTGCGCAGTTGGCTGGCGACCGTCGCCAGTACCCAGTCGCCGATCCGGACGATCAGATCGCTTTCCGCGGCGATTGGAATGAAGCTGCCGGGCAGTTGGAGACCCTGGTCCGGCCGGTTCCAGCGGATCAATGCCTCGATCCCGGTGATCCGGCCCTCGCGATCGAGACGCGGCTGGTAGTGCAGCACGAACTGCTCCATTGCCAGGGCCTCGCGCAACTGGCGTTCCACCTCGAGACGTTCCATCGCGGCGTGATTCAGTTGCGGCGAAAAGAACTGGAAGCCGTTGCGTCCCGATTCCTTGGCGTGATACATCGCGGTGTCGGCGTACTTCATCACCGTAGCGACATCGCCGCCGTCCTGCGGGTAAATGCTGACGCCGATCGAGGGCGTGCTGTGCAGGACCTTGTCTTCGATCAGGTAGGGCGCGCCGAGCGCGGCCAGGATGCTGCCCGCCACGGTAGTGGCGACCGCCGGGTCTTCCAGTGCCGGCAGGACGACGACGAACTCGTCGCCGCCGAGGCGCGCCACCGTGTCGGAAAACCGCACGGTATGCCTCAGGCGCTGCGCCACTTCGATCAGCAGCAGGTCGCCGACATGGTGGCCCAGGGTGTCGTTGATGATCTTGAAGCGGTCGAGGTCGATGAACATCAGGGCAACGCTGCGCCGGTTGCGGTCGGCTTCGGCAAGGGACTGCTCCAGTCGCGCCTCCAGCGCCAGGCGGTTGGGCAGGCCGGTCAGCGCGTCGTGATGGGCCATGTGATGAATGTGCTGCTCGGCCTGCTTTCTTTCCGTTATGTCGGCGAAGATCGCCACGTAGTGGATTCGACCGGGATCTTCACGGTCATGCACGACATTGATGGTCATCCACTTCGGGTAGATTTCCCCGGTCTTGCGCCGGTCGAGGATCTCGCCTTCCCAAAAGTCGGATTCATCCAGCGATTGCCACATTCTTGCGAAGAATTGGCTGTCGTGCTGGCCGGAGCCGAGAATCTTCGGATCGCGCCCGAGAACCTCGCTTTCGGCATAGCCGGTCGTCTTGACGAAGGCCTCATTGACCGAAATGATGTGGTTGTCGCTGTCGGTGATCACGATTGCCACCGGACTGTTGTCGAAAACCTTTTCGGCCAGCAGCAGGCGCTCTTCGGTTTCCTTGCGCTCGGTTACGTCGAGGTCGGCGCCGATCAGGCGCTGAGTCCTGCCGGCGGCATCCCGAACGATGTGGTTGTGCACTTCCAGATGGCGGATGCTGCCGTCCGGCCGCACGATGCGGTAGGCCAGTTTGACGTCGGATTCCGTGCTGCGCAGCGAGGCGACGATCTGGCCCAGGGCGCGTTCCCTGTCCTGCGGATGAAGGTAGTTGCTCCAGTCGTTGAACAGGCCGTTTCTTCCTTCCGGGGAAACGCCGAACATCTCGAACACGCGCGCGTCGGCCAGCAGTTGGTCCTTGGCGGCATCCCAGTCGAAAATCCCGACCCCCACCGTCTTCAGCGCCAGCGATGCGCGCTCGTGCAGGCGCAACAGTTCGCGCTCGGCCTGCTTGCGCGCAGTGATGTCGGTGTAGATGGTGACGAAGCCTCCGCGCGGCAGGGGCACGCCCCGGATTTCCAGCACGGTGCCGTTGGGGCGCTCGCGTTCGAAGGTGTGGGCCACCGGATGGCGCGCGCGTTCGACAATTTCCGCGATCTTCTGCTCGACATTCTCGGTGCCGTACTCGCCGCGCGCCGCGTTGTGGCGGATGAAGGACTCGAACGTCGGTTGCGGATCGGCAAACAGGTCATCAGGCATTTCCAGCAACTGTTTGAACAACTGGTTCCAGGCGACCATGCGCAGATCGCCGTTGGCGACGCTGACCCCGGCCGGGATGTTGTCGAGAATGCTTTGCAGCACTTCGTTGCTGCGCTGGAGTTCCAGTTCGGTCTGCTTGCGCTCGGTGATGTCGGTATAGGTGGTGATGAAGCCGGCAATTCGGCCATCGACGTGAAACGGCTTGCCGACGACGAGGTGCGTACGTCCGCCCGGACGAACCCGTTCGAAGCTGTGCGGTTGAAACTGCAGGGCCAGTTCGCGGCGCTTCCGCACATGCTCCTCGGGGTCGCCGGGACCGTAGTCGCCGCGATGTGCCGGGACGCGAATCAGGTCTTCGAACGCGACATTCTCGACGACGATTTCCGGCGGCAGTTCCAGCACGTCGATCATGCCCTGGTTCCATTTCAGCAATCTGAGCTGGTCGTCGAACACGCTGATGCCTTGCGGCAGGCCGCTGACGATGTTCTCCAGAAGCGCGGACTGGCGCCGCAGATCGGCTTCCATCGTGGTCCGCGCGGCGATCTCCTTCTCGAGCCGGACGTTGGCCTGCGCCAGGTCGTTCATCCTCGCGTGCTGTTCGCGCAACAGGGATTCCAGCTTGCGATGCATCAGGCCGACCTGGGTGAGCACCATGGCGACCATTGCGGCGAAGGTGGTCAGAGCCGCGATCCAGCTGAAGGGGCTGCTGATGAAGGCGCTGACGTCGTAGCTGAAGGCAGTGCGCCCGGATATGGCCAGAACGGCGGTCGGCAGCATCACGGCTGCCGCCGCGATCGCGGCGATTACGCCGCCGCGCAGCCCGTAAAAGGACGCGGCGACGATGCAAAGCGCCATGAACACGGGCGCCGAGTTGCCGATGAAGCCGTAGATCAGGTAGCCGAACGTACCGGCCAGAAACAGGGTGACCAACAACATCGGCGCGAGCCATTTGGCGCCGATGCGATGGCGCAGGACATAGATCGTCAGAAATGTCGCGTAGAGGACGCCGTGGGGGATGCTGAGCGGGTTGCCCAGATGCAGGTTGCGCGACATGTTGCCCAGCGTCAGGAGCGTGCCGGCAACCATTGCGACGGAATAGGTGGACATGACCACCTCTTCCCGAACCGACTTCATCAGGCTCGCTACGTCGCTCGAATCCCCTGTCATGCCTTCCCCTTGCCGTTGCCGATCGCCTGGCGCCCGTCATTTTTTGGCGATCTTATCACTGCCATAAGAAAGCATGACTGTTACTTATGGGTGCCCGGAGGCTATGCTCCATTTCATGCTTGAAGCACTTATCTTCGACGTCGACGGTACGCTGGCGGATACCGAGCGCGACGGCCACCGTCCGGCCTTCAATGCGGCCTTCGCCGAGGCCGGCCTCGCCTGGCACTGGGACGAGGCGCTCTACGGCGAACTGCTGGCCGTGACAGGCGGCAAGGAGCGGATGCGCTTCTACTGCGAGCGCCACGATCCGGATTTTCTGAGGCAGGCGGATGCCGGGCAGCGCATCAGGGCGCTGCACGAGGCCAAGACCCGCCACTATCTCGACCTGCTGGCGGCCGGCGGCATTCCGCTGCAGCCCGGTGTGGCGCGGCTTATGCGCGAAGCGCATGGCGCCGGCCTGCGCCTCGCCATCGCCACCACGACCACGCCGGAAAATGTCACCGCCTTGCTGCCCGCCGAACTCATGGCGCTGTTCGAAATAGTCGGCGCCGGCGATACGGTGGCACGCAAGAAGCCCGCCCCCGACATTTACTTGTGGGTGCTGCAGCAGCTTGGCCTGCCTGCCTCGGCCTGCCTGGCGTTCGAGGACTCGGCCAACGGACTCAAGGCCAGCCTCGGCGCCGGCTTGCCGACGCTGGTTACGATCAGCGAATACACGCAGGATCATGACTTTGCCGGGGCGCTGGCAGTACTCTCCGACCTTGGCGAGCAGGGCCGGCCGAGTGTCGTGCGCAGCGGCACCATGCATGGCAGAACCCTGGTCGACCTCGATCTGCTGAAGATCTGGCACCGCGAAGCTATAAGAGAAAACTTATGATGATGATAAAAACACGTGACTGGTAGTTATGGATGCTGCTGACTAAGATGCTTCCAGTTACCCACGAAATGCGATACTTCACCACGCCGAGAATGAGGAGAACCGAATGGATCAATCGAATCGTTATGCCGACCTGAGCCTCAAGGAAGAGGACCTGATCAAGG
This sequence comes from Sulfuritalea sp., assembly GCA_036745235.1. Classification (GTDB taxonomy): domain Bacteria; phylum Pseudomonadota; class Gammaproteobacteria; order Burkholderiales; family Rhodocyclaceae; genus Sulfuritalea. The sequence continues at coordinate 9,441 of DAIOGL010000022.1, read as the reverse complement.
GCGGCAAGCACATCCTGGTCGCCTACAAGATGAAGCCCAAGGCCGGGACCGGATATCTGGAAGGCGCGGCCCACTTCGCCGCCGAATCCTCCACCGGCACCAACGTCGAAGTTTCCACCACCGACGATTTCACCAAGGGTGTCGACGCCCTGGTGTACTACATCGACGAAGCCACCGAGGACATGCGCATCGCCTATCCGATCGAGCTGTTCGACCGCAACGTGACCGACGGCCGCTTCATGCTGGTGTCCTTCCTGACGCTGGTCATCGGCAACAACCAGGGCATGGGCGACATCGAGCACGCCAAGATGATCGACTTCTACATGCCCGATCGCGTGATCCAGATGTTCGACGGCCCGGCCAAGGACATCACCGACCTGTGGCGCATCCTCGGCCGCCCGGTCAAGGACGGCGGCTACATCGCCGGCACCATCATCAAGCCCAAGCTCGGCCTGCGTCCCGAGCCTTTCGCCCAGGCCGCCTACCAGTTCTGGCTCGGCGGCGATTTCATCAAGAACGACGAGCCGCAGGGCAACCAGACTTTCTGTCCGCTGAAGAAAGTGCTGCCGTTGGTATATGACTCGCTGAAGCGTGCCCAGGACGAAACCGGAGAGGCCAAGCTGTTCTCCATGAACATCACGGCCGACGACCACTACGAAATGTGCGCCCGCGCCGACTACGGACTGGAAGTGTTCGGCCCCGATGCCGACAAGCTCGCATTCCTGGTGGACGGCTACGTCGGCGGTCCCGGGATGGTCACCACTGCCCGTCGCCAGTACCCGAGCCAGTATCTGCACTATCACCGTGCCGGCCACGGCGCCGTCACTTCGCCCAGCGCCAAGCGCGGCTACACGGCCTTCGTGCTGGCCAAGATGTCGCGCCTGCAGGGCGCTTCCGGCATCCACGTCGGCACCATGGGCTACGGCAAGATGGAGGGTGAGGGCGACGACAAGATCATCGCCTACATGATCGAGCGCGACGAGTGTCAGGGCCCCGTCTATTACCAGAAGTGGCATGGCATGAAGCCGACCACGCCGATCATCTCCGGCGGCATGAACGCGCTGCGCCTGCCCGGCTTCTTCGAGAATCTCGGCCACGGCAACGTGATCAATACCGCCGGCGGCGGTTCCTACGGCCACATCGACAGCCCGGCCGCCGGCGCCAAGTCGCTGCGCCAGGCTTACGAATGCTGGAAATCCGGCGCCGACCCGATCCAGTACGCGAAGGAGCACAAGGAATTTGCCCGCGCCTTCGAATCCTTCCCCAAGGATGCCGACAAGCTCTTCCCCGGCTGGCGCGAAAAGCTCGGCGTGCACAAGTAGTAATTCGCAGTAATTCGGCTCCGGCTGAAAATCCCCGCCGCGGCGGGGATTTTCAGCCGGGTTAACCCGACTGTTTTGATCGGATAAGACCATGTCGAACAAAGAGCAATTCCTCGTCAAGGCGGAGCCCTACTACCAGGCGCAAGGCAGGGAAGTGGCGCTGTTCGAGGCGGCCTACGAGGCCCGCCTGCCGGTGATGCTCAAGGGGCCCACCGGTTGCGGCAAGTCGCGTTTCGTCGAGTACATGGCCTGGAGGCTCGGCAAGCCGCTGATCACCGTCGCCTGCAACGAAGACATGACGGCCTCCGATCTGGTCGGCCGCTATCTGCTCGACGCCAACGGCACGCGCTGGCTCGACGGCCCGCTGACCACGGCGGCGCGCATGGGTGCCGTCTGCTATCTCGACGAGATCGTCGAAGCGCGCCAGGACACCACCGTGGTGATCCACCCGCTGACCGACCATCGCCGCGTGCTGCCGCTGGACAAGAAGGGCGAACTGATCGAGGCGCATCCCGACTTCCAGCTGGTCATTTCCTACAACCCGGGCTATCAGTCGCTGATGAAGGATCTCAAGCAATCCACCAAGCAGCGCTTTACCGCCTTCGATTTCGATTATCCAGAGGCCGCGCTGGAAACGCAGATCGTCGCGAAGGAAACCGGGCTGGACGAGGCGATGACGGCCAAGCTGGTGAAAATCGCGCAGACGGCGCGCAACCTGAAGGGCCACGGGCTCGACGAAGGCATTTCGACGCGCCTCGTGGTTTACGCTGCGACACTGATCGGGCGAGGCGTCGGGCCCCAGGATGCCTGCCGCATGGCCATGGTGCGTCCGATCACCGACGACGCCGACATCCGCGCAACGCTCGATCACGCCATCGACGCAGTTTTTGCCTGAAGAGTCGGCGCTGGCGACACGGCGATAGAGATCATGGCGACGGGATTCCGCCCGGTCAGCGATGCCCGCCAGCGGCAGATGGCGCATCCGCAGGTGCAGGCCTGGTGGCAGGCACTCGATTGCGGTTTCGCGCAGGTCGCCGACGTCTTCGAGGAATGCCTTTATGAGGCGCTGACCCGCTTCACCAAGCCGCAGATGGAGGCCTACATCGAGGCCGCGCGCTTCATCGGCAAGCTCGGGCGCGGCCCGGAGCCCTTGCTGGCCTTTCTCGAAGAGTGGCCGTCGGTGGTCGACGCCACCGGCGGCGACCAGGAAAGTCTGCTGCCGCCGGTCATGGGCGCCATCCGCGCGATGCAGAAGTCGCCCAACAGCAAGGCCATCACGCCGTTCCTGCAAACGCTCGCCGCCGTCGCGCGGCGGCTGCCATCCGTCGACCAGCTTCGCGCCTATATCGACATCGCCCTGGACCTCATGGCACGCACTTCGGGATCGATCCACGGCCATCACACGACGTTTCCGAGTCCGGGCCTGCCCGAGTTCTTCCTCAATGCGCCGCGCCTGCTCGGCCTGCTGGCCACGGCGGGCCTGCGCAGCTGGACCGAGTACGGCATCCGCAACTACGCCACGCACCCCGAACGCCAGGAGGAGTATTTCCGTCTCGAATCGGCGGACAGCATGGCGGTGCTGCAGCGCGAACGCCATGGCACGCTGTTCGCCGACGTCGAACGGCAGCTCGAGCTCACCCTGCGCGCGCTCTGGCGCGACAGCGATCTGCTGGTGCCCTATTCGACCGCGTTCGACGAGCTGCGCCGGCCCGTGCCCTACTACGACAAGCTCGGCATGCGCGTGCCGGATGTGTTCGACGATGCGCGTGGCGCCGCTGGAACGGTGAGCGGCATCGACCGCTACCGCGCCGTACTGGCGCACATGGTCGGCCACCGCCGCTGGAGCACGCCGCAGATCGCCGACAACTGGAGCCCCTTCCAGCGCATGGCGGTCGAATTCTTCGAGGACTGCAGGGTCGAGACGCTGCTGATGCGCGAGTTCCCCGGCCTGCGCAGCATCTTCCTGGCCCTGCATCCAAGGCCGCTCGCGGATGCCTGCGATCCCGAGACAGCCTCATGCCTGCGTCACCGCCTGGCGATGCTGTCGCGCGCGCTGATCGATCCGGGGCACGGCTATACCGATCCGGTTCTGCTTGAATTCGTCCAGCGCTTCCACGAATTGCTGGCGACCGCCGAATCCAGCACCGCGGAGATCGCGACGCTGGCGCTGTCCTATGTCGCGAGGACACGGCGCCAGAGCGACCAGTACGCCAGGGTGCATTTCGACAACACGGTGATCGACTACCGCGACGACAACCGGCAACTGTGGAAATTCATCGAGCAAGGCGACGAGGAAGAAGCCTTCGACGAGGAGCGCAAGCCGCAGACCGCCGAAGTGCAGCAAGGCTTGCCGCCGCGCCATTATCCGGAGTGGGACGACCGGAGCCGGACCTATCGGCCCGACTGGGTCAGCCTCTACGAAGCCCTGCATCCCTCCGGCAACGCCGCCGACATCGACCGCCTGCTGGCCAAGCACGCGGTACTGGCCAAGCGCCTGAAACGTCTGCTCGATCTGCTCAAGCCGCAGGAGAAGGTGCGTATCCGCTACCAGGAGGAGGGCACCGAGCTCGATCTCGACATTGCCATCGGCTCGCTGATCGACTTCAAGAGCGGCGTCACGCCCGATTCACGAATCAACATGAGTCACCGCACCGACGGCCGCGACATCGACGTCCTGCTGTTGCTCGACCTGTCGGAATCGCTCAACGAGGTAGTGGCCGGATCGGGCAACGCCAGCGGGCAGACCATCCTCGAACTCAGCCAGGAAGCCGTGTCCCTGCTGGCCTGGGCGATCGACTGTCTCGGCGACTCCTTCGCCATCGCCGGCTTCCATTCCAACACCCGCCACGACGTGCGCTACCAGCACATCAAGGGTTTCTCGGAGCGCTGGGACGACACCGTCAAGGCGCGGCTGGCGGCCATGGAGGCGGGCTGGTCCACGCGCATGGGCGCCGCGCTGCGCCACGCCGGCCGCTATCTGGCGGCACGGCCGGCGGACAAAAAGATATTGTTGCTGCTGACCGACGGCGAGCCGGCCGACATCGATGTCGACGAGCCCGGCCACCTGCGCGCCGATGCGCGCAAGGCCGTCGAGGAACTGGCGGCGAAAGGCGTCACGACCTTCTGCCTGAGCCTCGACGCCGGGGCCGACGAATATGTGCGCGACATCTTCGGCAAGCGCTGGCGGGTGCTCGACCGCATCGAGCGCCTGCCCGAGACGCTGCCGAGCCTTTACATGGAGTTGACGCGTTAGGCGCGGCACCGGTGCACCCCGTTGCGGCGGTGCGGTACGGCAAACAGCGAACTTATTTGAAGGATAAGAAAAAGTGAATGGTGCTTATAGATCGATGCGATTACATTGACCGCTGACAACACGGGGTCGTCTGCACTGCAGCGTGCAGGGGGCGATCCGGGAGCGGGGTTTTCAGGGGAGGCTGGCGCCTGACATTTCGGCGTCACGCGCGGCGGCGACCATACAAACGAAGGAGCAGGACCGATGCATCACGGACACAAGACGCTGACGCGCTATACCATCGAGGAAGAACACAAGCACCCGGGGGCCTCGGGGGAATTCTCCGGCCTGCTCAATTCCCTGGCGACGGCGATCAAGATCATCTCCAACCAGGTGAACAAGGGCGCGCTGGTTGGCGTCCTCGGCAATGCCGGCGAGGGCGACGCATCGGTCAACGTCCAGGGCGAGGTGCAGAAGAAGCTCGACGTCATGAGCAACGACGTCATGCTGCAGGAAAACGAGTGGTCCGGCCACTTGAGCGGCATGGCCTCCGAGGAAATGGAGGACGTGTACGTCCTTCCCGCCCACTGCAAGCGCGGCAAGTACCTGCTGGTCTTCGATCCGCTGGACGGCAGTTCCAACATCGACGTCAATCTTACCGTCGGCACCATTTTCTCGATCCTGCGCGCGCCGAATCCCGGCAAGGATGCGAGCCTCGAGGATTTCCTGCAGCCCGGCACGCAGCAGGTCTGCGCCGGGCTCGCGCTGTACGGGCCGTCAACCATGCTGGTGCTGACCACCGGCGACGGCGTCGATGGCTTCACGCTCGACCGCGACATCGGCGCCTTCATCCTGACCCATCCGCAGATGCGGATTCCGCAGGACGCCCACGAATTCGCCATCAACTCATCCAACGCGCGTTTCTGGGAACCCCCGGTCAAGCGTTATGTGGAGGAGTGCCTGGCCGGCAAGACCGGCCCCCGCGGCAAGGATTTCAACATGCGCTGGGTTGCGTCGCTGGTGGCCGAGACCTTCCGCATCCTGACGCGCGGCGGCATCTTCATGTATCCGAAAGACAGCAAGGACCCGTCCAAGGCCGGGCGCCTGCGGCTGATGTACGAGGCGAATCCGATCTCCTTCATCATCGAGCAGGCCGGCGGCGCATCGACCACCGGTCGCCAGCGGGTGATGGACATGGTTCCCGCGGAACTGCACCAGCGCGTGCCGCTGATCTTCGGCTCGAAGAACGAAGTCGAGCGCGTCGCCGCCTACCACGCGGAATACGCCAGCGGCAAGGAACCGGACACCTTCAATTCGCCGCTGTTCTCGACGCGGTCGCTGTTCAGGACACAGTAACTCAGGAGACCTCCATGTCGGTCAAGCATCCCATCGTCGCCATCACCGGATCTTCCGGCGCAGGCACATCCACGGTCACCAAGTCCTTCGACCTGGTCTTTCGCCGTGAAAACATCAAGGCCGCCATCGTCGAGGGCGATTCCTTCCATCGCTTCGACCGCAAGGCCATGAAGGTCGCGATGGAGGAAGCCCGGGTGCAGGGCAACAACCATTTCAGCCACTTCGGTCCGGAAGCCAACCTGCTCGAGGAACTGGAGGCTCTGTTCAAGGGCTACGGCGCGACCGGCAGCGGCAAGGTGCGGAAGTATCTGCACAATGCCGACGAAGCGGCGCCCTACGGCCAGGAGTCGGGCGAATTCACCCCGTGGGAGGACATGCCCAAGGACACCGACCTCATGTTCTACGAAGGCTTGCACGGCGCCGCGGTCACCGACAAGGTCAATGTTGCGCAACATGCCGACCTGCTGGTCGGCGTGGTGCCGACCGTGAACCTCGAATGGATCCAGAAGCTGCATCGCGACAAGAACCAGCGCGGCTACTCGACCGAGGCCGTGGTCGATACCATCCTGCGCCGCATGCCGGACTACATCAACTACATCACGCCGCAGTTCTCGCGCACCCACATCAATTTCCAGCGGGTGCCGACCGTCGATACCTCGAACCCCTTCATCGCCCGCGACATTCCGACGGCCGACGAAAGCTTCGTCGTGATCCGCTTCGCCAATCCGAAGGGGATCGATTTTCCCTACCTGCTGTCCATGGTGCAGGGCTCGTTCATGTCGCGGCCGAACATCATCGTCGTCCCGGGCGGCAAGATGGAACTGTCGATGCAGCTGATCTTCACACCCCTGATTCTGCGCATGATGGAGAACCGCAGGCGGGCCTGAGCCACAGGGAATCAAGCATCTGCAGCTACTAGCGCGATCCGCCCGGTTTCGCCGATAATACCGGGCTACCCCGACGGAAAGATCCCGTCTCCCAACTTTTCCATGCCGCCATGACAAAGTCGCCGTCCGCTTCTTCCTCCGTAGCCGCCTCCGTCGGCTCCACGCTTTCCAACGCCATTCGCGCCCTCGCCATGGACGCGGTGCAAAAGGCCAATTCCGGCCATCCGGGCGCTCCGATGGGCATGGCGGAGATCGCCGAAGTGCTGTGGAACCGCTACCTGCGCCACAATCCGAAGAATCCGCAGTGGGCCGACCGCGACCGTTTCGTGCTGTCCAACGGCCACGGCTCGATGCTCATTTACGCGCTGCTGCACCTGACCGGCTACGACCTGTCGATCGACGATCTGAAGCAGTTCCGCCAGTTGCACAGCAAGACCCCGGGCCACCCGGAAGTCGGCTATACGCCCGGAGTCGAGACGACGACCGGACCGCTCGGACAGGGCATCACCAACGCGGTCGGCATGGCCTTGGCCGAAAAACTGCTGGCCAATGAATTCAACCGCCCCGGCCACGAGATCGTCAATCATTACACCTATGCCTTCCTCGGCGACGGCTGCCTGATGGAAGGCATTTCCCACGAGGCCTGTTCGCTGGCCGGCACCTGGGGCCTGGGCAAGCTGATCGCCTTCTACGACGACAACGGGATTTCGATCGACGGCCACGTCGAGGGCTGGTTTACCGACAACACGCCGGAGCGCTTCCACGCTTACGGCTGGCAGGTGATCCGCAATGTCGACGGGCACAATCAGGCGGCGATAGATGCCGCGATTCGCGATGCCAGGGAAGACGGGACGCGGCCGACGCTGATCTGCTGCAAGACGGTGATCGGCATGGGGGCGCCGAACAAGCAGGGCGGGCACGACGTGCATGGCGCGCCGCTGGGCGACGCCGAAATCGCGGCCGCCCGCGCCTATATCGGCTGGCCGCATGCGGCATTCGAGATTCCGCAGGAAGTCTATGCCGGATGGGATGCGAAGCAGAAGGGCGCCGCCCTGGAAGCCGCATGGCAGGGGCGCTTCGACGCCTACGCCAAGGCCAACCCGGAAATGGCCGCGGAATTCAAGCGGCGCATGGCGGGCGACCTGCCGGCGGACTGGAACGCGCATGTCGACGCCGTGCTGGCGAAGCTCAACGAAAAGGCCGAGACGATTGCCACGCGCAAGGCCTCGCAGAACAGCATCGAGGCGTTTGCGCCGAAGCTGCCCGAACTGCTGGGCGGCTCCGCCGACCTGACCGGTTCCAACCTGACCAACTGGTCCGGCTCGAAATCGGTGACGCGCGAGGGCAAGGGCAACTACATCCATTACGGCGTGCGCGAATTCGGCATGGCCGCGATCGTCAATGGCATCGCCCTGCACGGCGGCTTCATCCCCTACGGCGCCACCTTCCTGATGTTCTCGGAATACGCGCGCAACGCGCTGCGCATGGCGGCGCTGATGAAGCAGCGCTCGATTTTCGTATTCACCCATGATTCGGTCGGCCTCGGCGAAGACGGCCCGACCCACCAGCCGGTGGAGCAGACCGCCAGCCTGCGCCTGATCCCCAACATGGACATGTGGCGTCCCTGCGACACGGTAGAATCTGCCGTGGCCTGGGCCTCCGCCATCGAGCGGCGCTCGGGCCCGACCAGCATGGCGTTCTCGCGGCAGAACCTGCCCTTCGTCAAGCGCAGCGCGGCGACCCAGGCCAACATCCGGCGCGGGGGTTACGTACTGGTGGATAGCATCGGCGCACCGAAGGCGGTACTGATCGCAACGGGTTCGGAAGTCGATCTTGCGCTCAAGGCACAGGCCAAACTGGCGGAGGAAGGCATTCCGGTGCGCGTGGTATCGATGCCCTGCACCAACGTTTTCGACCGGCAGGATGCGGCCTATCGCGCCAGCGTGCTGCCCAAGGGCGTCGTACGGATCGCCGTCGAGGCGGGCGTCACGGATGGCTGGTACAAGTACGTCGGGTTGGAGGGGGCGGTCATCGGTCTCGACCGCTTCGGCGAATCCGCTCCGGCAGGAGCCTTGTTCAAGGAATTCGGCTTTACGGTCGACAACGTGGTGGCGACGGTAAAGGGTGTCCTTTAAGTTTCTTTTATCAGGAGTTTCGGCATGACGATCAAAGTTGGCATCAACGGGTTTGGCCGCATCGGGCGCATGGTGTTCCGCGCTGCAGCGAAGGATTTCTCCGACATCGAGATCGTCGGCATCAACGACCTGCTCGAGCCCGATTACCTGGCCTATATGCTGAAGTACGATTCGGTGCACGGCCGCTTCAAGGGCGAGGTCTCGGTCGAAGGCTCGACGCTGATCGTCAACGGCAGGAAGATCCGCCTCACCGCGCTCAAGGACCCTGCCGAGCTGAAGTGGAACGAAGTCGGCGCCGACGTCGTCATCGAATCCACCGGCCTCTTCCTGACCAAGGAAACCGCCGCCAAGCACATCGCTGCCGGCGCCAAGAAGGTCATCATGTCGGCGCCGTCGAAGGACGACACGCCGATGTTCGTCTTCGGCGTCAATGACAAGACCTATGCCGGCCAGACGATCATCTCGAATGCGTCGTGCACCACCAACTGCCTCGCCCCCGTGGCCAAGGT
>DAIOGL010000021.1:0-16430 GCA_036745235.1 Sulfuritalea sp. | reverse complement strand
GCCAGCCCGACTGGGCCGACAACCACGGCGTGCTGCTGCCCGTGAAGCACGCGCTGGTCTCGCCCGGCATCGCCCGCGAAATCTATCTCGGCGACTACGAGGCGAAGGAAATCGAGATCATCTCGAAGCGCCTCGCGGCCGACGACGTGGTGTTCGAGGTCGGCGCCGGGCTCGGCTTTCTTTCCGCCTATTGCGCCAAGCGCACCGGGGCGGCCAAGGTGTTCGCCTACGAGGCCAACCCGGAGCTGATACCGCTGATCCGCGAAACCCATGCGAAGAACGACGTGGCGCCGACGCTGATCAACGCGCTGCTGGCGAAGGGCGACGGCGAGCGCGAGTTCCACCTCGAGGACGACTTCTGGGCTTCGTCCGCGCACCGCACCGGCGGGCGCTCGATCACCGTCAAGCAGCTCGACCTCAACGGCGAACTGGCGCGCGTCAGGCCCAGCTTCCTGATCGTGGACATCGAGGGCGGCGAGGCCGAGTTCTTCGCCGGCGCCGAGTTGTCGACGGTGCGGAAGATCTGCGTCGAAACCCATCCCGACGTGCTCGGCGACCGCGTGCTGTCGGAGATGTTCGCCGGGCTGGTGGCGAAGGGCTTCGCGCTGGACTTCTCGCTGATCCGCAAGAACGTGTTCTTCTTTCACCGGCCGGCATGAGCGCCGCCCGCCGGGCCGCCCCAAGGGCGACGCAGTCAGCCATTTGGAGCGGCATCGCCGCGAACCGCCGTCACCCCCGCCCGCGGGGCGGGGGCTGGGGGGTGGGCAGTTCATGACCGTTAGAGATGTCCTGCTGATCGCCCACGGCAGCCTGCATCCGGCGCTGCGCCGCGAGCTGGCGGCGCGCGGCCTGAGCCTGCGCGAGAGTCGGCGCTGGCAGGACGCCGATCGCAGCACTCCGGAGCGCGTCCTCGGCGCCTACACCTGGTTCTACGAAGGCCTGCGCCATCCGCTGACGATCTGGGGCATGCATCGCGTCCTGCGCCGGCAGGGCATCCCGCTCTTCGTCTGGAACCAGGACGCGCCGCATTACCTGAACCGCGCCGCATGGCGGCTGGACTGGCTGGACCGCGCGCGCCTGTTCGACATCTACGCCACGCACAGCCTGATCGACTCGCGGCGCCGCTTCGCCGACAGCCTGCTCTATCTGGCGAATGCCGCCGACATTTCCCGCTACCACCTGCACGGCGCGACGCTGGCCGGGCTGCGCGACCCGGCCCGCTATGAGCACGACGTCAGCTTCTTCGGCGCGATGGACGGTGTTCGCTACAAGGAGATGCGTGGCCGCCAGGAGTTCTTCGCCGCGCTGGGCGAGCGGCTGGCCGCACGCGGCATCCGCTTCCTGTTCCGCGAATCGGCCGGCATGAGCATCGAGGAGCAGGTGGCGCTGATCCACAAGAGCCGCATCAACCTCAACTTCGGCGCCTCCTGCGACTATGGCGCGCCGGTGGCCTCGGGCCTGCCCGAGCGCTGCTACGGCATTCCGGCCTGCGGCGGCTTCCTGCTCTGCGACCGCCGCACGCATGCACGCGACGACTTCAGTCCCGGCGAAAACTGGGCCGAGTTCGACGGCGTCGACGATTGCGTGACACAGATCGAGCACTGGCTGGCGAACTTCGCCGCCGCGCGCGATCTCGCCGAGCGCTGCCACGGCCACGTCATGGCGCACCACACCTACGCCCATCGTGCCGAGACGTTGCACCAGGCCCTGCTGGCCTGGCACGACGGCAAGCGGGGACGGCTGCCATGAGCGCCGCGCGCAGGGCCGCCCCAAGCCGGCGCCAGACAACCACACGGAGGCCGCAGCAGCGGCCGAACCACCGTTACCCCCGCCCTCGGGGCGGGGGCCAGGGGGTGGGCCAATGAACACCCAGCCGACGCTTTCCATCGTCGTGCCGGTGTACAACGTGGCGCCCTACCTGCCGCGCTGCCTCGAAAGCCTCGCCGCGCTGAATCCGCCGGCCGACGAGATCATCGTCGTCGACGACGGCTCGACCGACGACTGCCCGGCCATCCTTGCCGGGTTCGCCGCGCGCCTGCCGCAAATGCGCGTGATCCGGCAGGAGAACGGCGGGCTTTCGGCCGCGCGCAACACCGGGCTCGACGCGGCGCGCGGCAAGTACCTGGCCTTCGTCGACTCGGACGATTTCGTTTCGCCCGACGCCTATGCCGAGGCGCTGCGCCTGGCCGAAGACGAACAGCTCGACATGGTGCTGCTGAATGCCAATTACCACTTCGAGGGCCGCGAGCAGGATTACGCGATCTATGCCGATGCAGATCCCTCCGGGGTCATCCCGGGGCGCGAATGGCTGCGCCGGCGCCTGCGCGCCGGGCGTTTCCTGCACATGGTCTGGATGCATCTGTATCGCCGCGACTTCATCGAAAGCAGGGGCTACCGCTTCGTGCCGCGGCTGATCCACGAGGACGTGATCTGGACCACGCGGGCGCTGCTGGCGGCGCAGCGCGTCCGCTATACCGGACACATCGCCGTGCATTACCGGATTCCGCTGCGCAGCTTCAGCGCCGAGCAGAGCCAGCGCCGCCTGCAGGCCGTCGTGGACAGCAGCGTGATCAACGCCGAGGCGCTGGCGGCAATGTCCGCCGCGCTGGACGACGATGCCGAATTGCGCGCGCTGATCGACGAGCACCTGGTCGATGGCGCCCTGTCGGTGTTCCACAAGCTGGCGAAGATGCCCGATCGCGAAGCGGCGGCCGGCACCCTTTGCCGCCTGCGCCGCGAAGGATTCCTGCGCCTGCTCTGGCGCCACGCCCGCGACAGCGCGCAGCGGCGCCGCATCGCCCGCCACTGGCTGCGCTCCTGGCTGGCGGGAGCCGGCAAATGACGAGAGGCGTGGCGGCTACGTGGTTCTGGCAGGCCTGGCTTGCCGCAGTCGCTTTCGTCTTTCCCATTCCGCATACCATCGCCCTGCGCAACCTGCTTCTGCTGGCCGGCGTGCTGGCGCTGCTGGCAAGCTGGCGCCGCGCGCCGCGCCCGGTGTTGCTGCCGGCGCTGAGGCCGGCGGCATGGGGACTGGTGGCAACGACCGCCTGGCTCGTGCTGCAGTCCGTCACCGTAGCGCCGGCGCCGACTCTTGCGCTGGACAACCTGCGCGGCGACTGGATCGTGCCGTTGCTGACGGCGGCCGTCGCGGCCTATGCGGCGGCACGCATCGAAGCACGTCTGGCGATCCGTGCCGTCGTCGCGGCGCTGCTGGCGCAGATGCTTTGGGTCCTCGGCTGGCAGCTCTGGTTGTGGGTGGGCGCCGGCATGTCGGGGCCCTGGCCGAGCAGGCTCGGCAGCGTGCCTTTCGGCGAAAGCGACTATCAGAGCAGCCTGAACGGATTCCTGTTTGCCGTGCTGCTCGCCGAACGCGTCGCGGTCAAGTGCGTCGGCGCGGAAGCCGCGCTGTTCGCGGGCAGAAAGGGATGGCTGGCGCTGGCTGTGCCGGTGGTCACCGACGCCGCCTTGCGGATGCGCAACGGCACCGCCGTCAACCTTGCGCTGCTGGTGGCGGCGACCCTCCACCTGGCCCGGCGGCAGCCGCGGTTCATCCTGTTGCTGGTGGCCGTGGCGAGCCTGGCCGGGGCGTCCGTTGCGCTCGATCCGCGCTGGGGCGGCTTGAAGGAGTCCGTCGGCATGGGCTGGAGTTCGCCGAGTCAGTACTGGCTGATAGGCGGCCGGACGATGCGGCCGTTGGTGCCTTCGGGCGCGCAGGTCGAGGAGTCCGCCTACTTGCGCACCGCCTGGGCGCATCAGGCCCTGCTGGCCATCGGCGAGCATCCGCTGGGCCTGGGTTTCGGCCGCGACAGCTTCGGTCGCGCGATCGAGAAGAAGTTCGGCGAGAAGGGCTTCGTCAGCAGTCACAGCGGCTGGCTCGATTTCGCGCTCGGCGCCGGCCTCCCCGGTCTCGCCCTGCTGCTGCTCAGCGCCGGACTGGCGATTCGCGGCGGCTGGCGGCAGTTCCGCCAACACGACGACCCCGCCGGCCTGATGTTGAGCTTTCTGGTGGGCGGCTACTTGCTGCGCTGCCTGCTCGACGGCCATCTCTCCGGCTGGCGGCTCGGGCTGTTCGCCTTCCTCTGCGGGACGCTGATCGCCGCCATGAAACCGCCAGAGCGCCGAACATGAACCTGGTCCAGATCAACCTGCAGCCGCACTTCGGCGGAGGCGAGGTGTACACGGCCTTTCTCTGCCGCGCACTGTCGCAGCTCGGCGTACCGACGCGGCTGCTGGTGCATCCGCGCGCGGAATTCTGGGACCGGCTCGGGCTGCCCGCCGACACCGAGCGCATCGTCGTCGCCGATGCCGCCGACCTGCCGCGGCACCTGCCTGCGGGACCGCTCTGGCTGCTGTCGCACGGCCCGCTGCCGGCCGAACTGCGCGGCGCGATGCCGCACCGGCTGCGCAGCGCGATCGCGCACATGCCGGTGCAGGGACGCGACCCCGCCGCCTTCGCCGGCCACGATCGCGTTTATGCCGTCTCCGGCTGGGTGCGTGACGGCCTCAAGGCGGCCGGACTGCCGGCCTGGGACGAGCCGCTGTATGGCGTCGCCGACCTGACGAACCGCCCCGGCGGCGGCGAGATTCGCCGCAGCAGCCGCTACGACTGGGACCGGCGCAAGGCTCGCGACCGCCTGCTGGGCTGGCTCGAACCTCTCGTCGAAGTGCTGCGGGCCCATCCGGCATTCGAGCGGCGTCCCGGCCTCACGCTGGGCATCGTCTCGCGGCTGACGCCGATCAAGCAGTTTCCGCTGCTGTTCTCATATCTGGCGCCGGTACTCGCCCGTCATCCCGGGGTCAATCTCGACATCTTCGGCAGCGGCGGCTATGCCTCGGTGCGCGATCTCGACCGCGCGCTCGCCTTGCTGCCGCCCGGACAAGCGCGCTTCTGGGGCCAGCAGGGCAAGGTCGCGGCAATTTATCCGCAGCTCGACTACCTGCTGTCCGGCCTGCCGGAAAAGGAGGCGCTGGGCCTCAACATCATCGAGGCGCAGGCCTGCGGCACGCCGGTGATCGCGGTGCATGCGCCGCCCTTCACCGAAACCGTGACCAACGGCCTGACCGGGTTTCTCTACCGCGATCCGCGGCAGGACGGCGGCGTCGATTTCGGCCGCCTGCTCGACGAATTGCTCGCAGGCCGCGCCAGACCGAAACCCGAACTGGCCGACACGCACCTCGCGCAATTTTCCTTCGAAGCCTTCGTCGAGCGCCTGCGGGCGGTGGTGTCCGACGCGACTGCTTACATCAGTCGCGAGTAGAGCGCCATCAGCTGCGCCGCCATCTGCGCCAGGTCGAGATGGGCGACGCTGGCGCGGGCGGCATCGCGCATCGCCGGCGCGCGGCCGCACAGGGCATCCAAACTCGCGGCGAGGGCCGCCGCGTCGCCGGCGGAAACCACCAGGCCGTTGTCCGCCGTGACGAGTTCCGCCGCGCCGCAGGTCGTGGTGGTGACCAGCGGCAGGCCGCAGGCCAGCGCCTCCAGCGCGGCGTTCGGAAAGGGATCGTAAATCGTCGGCAGGGCGAACACGTCCGCCGCGCCGTAAAAGGGCTTGACGTCCGTCTGCGCGCCGAGGAAGAGCACGCGCTGATCGACGCCCAGGGTCTGCGCCAGCTTGCGCATCAGGGTTTCGTCCTTGTCGCGGCCGACCACCCAGAGCCGGGCATCGCTGCGCTCCATCTGCGACAGGGCACGCAGCAGGGTCGGCACGCCCTTGCGCTCGTAGCCGGAACCGACGAAGAGAATGACCGGCGCCGTTTCGCCGACGCCGACTTTCGTTCTCAGGGCCCGGCCCTGCTCGACGCGAAGTCGCGGATGAAAGGCATCGAGGTCGACGCCGCTGTAGATCACCTGCAGCTTCTCGCCGGGGAGATCGAAGCGGCGCGCGATGTCGTCCCTCACCATGCGCGAATTGCAGATCACGGTGCGCAGCTTCGGGTGGCGGAACATTTCAGCCTCCGCCGCGAGCGTGTAGCGGTGCCACGGCGAATACGCATCGAGCGGCTTGTTGCGCAGTGCCAGCCAGGTGGCATGGACGCCGTCGCCGGCGCGGTAGATGTCGCAGCCCGGAATGCGCTCGTGGCTTTGCACCAGGTCGAAGCGCCGCTCTTCGATCAGGCGCTGCACGCCGCGCGCAAACCCGGCATCGCGCCAGGTGCGGCCGAGATAGAAGGGATCGACGCGCACGCAGGGCATGTCGCCCGCGGCGTCGCCCTGCCACTGGCGCGCGACGATCGAGACGTCGACATGCTTCTCCCTCAGCGCCGCCAGCGCGCGCTCGACAAAGCGCTCGGCGCCGCCGAAGGGCGTGTATTTCTGACGGACGATGGCGAGCTTCATGCCGCCCCGCCGCCGGGCCGCCCCAAAGCGGGGCCGTCCGGATCCGGAGCCGCAACGCGGCGAACTTCCGTCACCCCCTGCCTCGGGCAGGGGGCCGGGGGGATGGCCAGTAATGCCTCGCAAGCAGTGAGAACCTGCGCCACCGGCAAGGTGGTCAGGCAGGCGCTGACCTTGCTGTCGTTGCAGCCGGCCATGCCGCAGGGGCGGCAGGGGTGCGTGTTCGAGGCGACGACGCGGTGCCGATTCTTCCCGGCTTCGCCCCACGGCCCCCATTCGATATCGCCCGACGGGCCGAAGATGGCGACCACCGACGTGCCCATCGCGGCGGCGATGTGCATCGGTGCCGAATCGACGCCGACGAAGAGCTTCGCCTGCGCCGTCAGCGCTGCCAGCTCCTTGAGCGAAAGCTGGCCGGAGATGTCGAAAATTCCCGCCGGGACGCAACGCGCCGGCGCTGGTGAGACGGCATTCCTGTCGCGCGCAGCGCACACCGCGGCAATCAGCGCCTTCTCCTTCGCGTCCGGCGCCGAGCTCAGCACGATGGGCCAGCCTTTCGCCGCGAGCGCATCGCACAGCGCGGCCACACGTTCGGCGGGCCAGCACTTGAAGGCCCAGCGCGAGGCGGGATGAACATGGATGAAGCCGCCTGACGGCAAACCATGCTCGGCGAGCAAGCCGGCGATGCGCGCCTCGGCCTTTGCGCCCGGCACCATGGTCACGGCCTTGTCCGCCGCGGTCGGCTCCAGCCCCAGCGCGCGCAGACTGTCGAGATTCGTCTCGACGGTATGGCGCAGCGGGTCCGACTGTGCCGGATAGAGATGGCTGAAACTCTTCGCCCAGAATCCGGTGCGGAATTTCGGCGCCACCGACCAGCGCGGCCGCAGCAGGCGCACCAGCCAGGCGCCGCGCGTATGCACCGAGAGATGCACGACAAGGTCGTAGTGCCGCGCGCGCAGCGCCGAGATCAGCTTCCATTCCGCCGCGGCCTGCCGCCAAAATCCCTGCCGCTTCCAGTTGCGGTCGATCAGGTGCAACTGCGTCAGCGCCGGGTGGCCTTCGAGCATCGGCGCGGTATCGGCGTAGGCCAGCGCATCGACCTCGCACTGCGGCGCCACGCGCTTCAGCATCGAGATAACCGGCGTCGCGAGCAGCACATCGCCGTGGTGGCGCAGCTTGATCACCAATACGCGGCGCAGGCCGGCCGGAGAGAAGGCTTCGATGGGCATGGGGCCATTTTGCCAGACCGCACCTGATTACCGGTGGCGCCTGTCAAACGACATTCAGTTTGTCAGCTTGTTGCTTGACCTGATTACACTTTTCCCGGAAACTTGCCGGCATGAGCATTTCCCTCGATCACCTTGAGCGCAAGGTCGACCAGATAGTGGCGGTGTGCGCCAGCCTGCGCAGCGAGAATCAGGCATTGCGCGCCCATGTCGCCGGCCTCGAGGCCGAAAAAGCCGCGCTGACGCAGAAGATCGACATCACCCGCCAGCGCCTGGAAGCCCTGATGACACGCTTGCCCGACGAATGAGCAATACCCTGGAAGTGAAGCTGCTGGGCAAGGAATATCGCGTCGCCTGCGAACCTGCGGAGCGCGAGGCCCTGCTTGCGGCCGTGGCCTTTCTCGACGGCAAGCTGAAGGACATCGGCGACAAATCGTCGACCGGCGCGCGCGGCAACGGCGAACGCCTGGCCATCATGGCGGCGCTGAATCTGGCCCATGAATTGCTGGCCCTGAAAAACACTCCGACGGAAGTTGCGGCGGCTCTTGAACACGAGTCGATTCAGCGTAGAATAAATTCCATCGAAGCCAAGCTCGACGAATCGCTGGCGCAGCACGAACAGTTGTTCTAAGCCGCGTCGCACCTCCGGTTCGCGAAGGAATAGCCTGGCTTCCCCGGGTTTCCCCTGCGGTGTTCGCCAAGGCCATACATTCCTTGAACCAATACCCATTGGCATCGGCCGCAGCCCATAGACGCCGCTGTTGTGATCGCTCCCGGCGAGCGAACCTGAAGCGGCAGGAAAGTGGCCCTTCTGAACCCAGGTTCAGGATGCCGGCCAAACGGCACTCGCGGGGGAATTGAATCAATCGGCAGGGCGCGGAGACTTCCGCGCCCTGTTTTTTTTGGTCACGGCCGGTGCACTTGATCGGAGCACGGACGGCGCCGGCGGCCTCCAGTCCAGCTGCATATCCGCAGCCGCGGTCTTTTTGTTGAAACATCAACATTTTTGATTAGTTCATTTAAACTTTGCCGCGTGCATCGTGCCAGCTTCGGCAAAATCCGATTCTTCACCGCAATTGCCACAAAAGCGCCACAGCAGTGGCCCCAAGGGAGATTTCATGTCTGACGCCGTAACTTTCAAAGCGTTGTTCGCCACCGGCGACGATGCGGCACCCGCCATCAGCGCACCGGGCCGTCCGGCGCTCAACCACGGACAACTGCGTGCCCTCGTCGGCAAGACGATCAGCAGCCTCAACGGGCTGGGAGTCGGCCGCAACGATCGCGTCGCCATCGTGCTGCCGAACGGTCCCGAGATGGCCACCTGCTTCATCGCCGTTGCCTCCGGCACCACTTCCGCGCCGCTCAATCCGGCCTACCGTGCCGAGGAATTCGAGTTCTACCTCAACGACCTCAATGCGCGGATATTGATTGTCGAGCGCGGCTCGCAATCGCCGGCAGTGGACGTGGCGCGCAAGCTCGGCGTGCGAGTCGTGGATCTGGTCGCCGATGCGAAGGGCGCCGCCGGCGATTTCGAACTGGTGGCGCGCGAGCCCGGCACCGCGGCGGCAGCAAATCCCGGATACGCCGAAGCGGACGACGTGGCCCTGGTGCTGCATACCTCCGGCACCACCTCGCGGCCGAAAATCGTGCCCCTCTCCCAGCGCAACGTCTGCGCCTCGGCACAGAACATCCGCCGCACCCTGGCCTTCACGCCGGCGGACCGCGGCCTCAACATCATGCCCCTGTTCCACATCCACGGCCTGATCGCCGGGATCCTGGCCCCGCTCTCGGCCGGATCGCAGGTGTTCTGCGCACCGGGCTTCGACGCGCTCAAATTCTTCGCCTGGATGGACGAATGCCATCCCACCTGGTACACGGCCGTGCCGACCATGCATCAGGCGATCGTGTCGCGGGCCGCACGCAACAAGGAGATCATCGCCCGCAATCCGCTCCGCTTCCTGCGTTCCTCGTCATCGTCGATGCCGCCGCAGGTAATTGCCGAGCTGGAGGAAATTTTCCACGCGCCGCTGGTGGAGGCCTACGGCATGACGGAAGCCGCGCACCAGATGGCCAGCAACCCGCTGCCGCCGAAACCGCGCAAGCCCGGCACCGTGGGACTCGCAGCCGGTCCCGAAGTGGACATCATGGACGAGGCGGGCAAGCTCCTGCCGCCGGATACCGTCGGCGAGATCGTCATCCGCGGACCCAATGTCACCGCCGGCTACGAAAACAATCCGAAGGCCAACGCCGAGGGGTTCACCAACGGCTGGTTCCGCACCGGCGACCAGGGCGTCAAGGATTCCGATGGCTACATTTCGCTCACGGGCCGCCTGAAGGAGATCATCAATCGCGGCGGCGAGAAGATCTCGCCGCGGGAAATCGATGAAATCATCATGGATCACCCTGCCGTGGCACAGGTGGTGTGTTTCGCCATGCCGCATGCCAAGCTTGGCGAGGAAGTCGCCGCCGCAGTGGTGTTGAAGGAAGGTGCGGCCGTGACTGAAAAGGAATTGCAGCAATTTGTCGGCAGCCGGGTGGCGGACTTCAAGGTACCGAAGAAGATCCTGCTCCTGGCCGAGATCCCGAAGGGTGCCACCGGCAAACTGCAGCGCATCGGGATGGCGCAGAAACTCGGACTTGCCTGACTCCGTTGAAGCAAGGGGACTGGGCGCAATGCGCCCGGGGATGATTTTTATCAACAAAAAGAGTGGGGAGACATCGATGCGCATCAAGACGTTTGCACTGAACAGACTGCTGGCCGCCCTGGGCATGACCGCGGCCTTTCTTGGCGCTTCGTCGGCCTCGGCGTGGGAACCGAGCAAGCCGGTCGAATTCGTCGTGCCGGCCGGCACCGGCGGCGGCGCCGACCAGATGGCGCGCTTCCTGCAGGGCGTGATCGCCAAGCACAAGTTGATGAACCAGCCGCTCGTTGTCGTCAACAAGTCGGGCGGCGCCGGTGCCGAGGGCTTCCTCGAAATCAAGGGCGCCAAGGGCGAGGGCCACAAGATCATCATCACGCTCTCCAACCTGTTCACCACCCCGCTGGCCACCGCCGTGCCCTTCAACTGGCGCGACCTGACCCCGGTCAGCATGCTGGCGCTGGACGAATTCGTGCTCTGGGTCAATGTCGACTCGCCCTACAAGACCGCCAAGGACTACCTCGACGCGATCAAGGCCGCTCCGGACAACAAGTTCAAGATGGCCGGCACCGGCTCCAAGCAGGAGGACCAGATCATCACCGTGATGCTGCAAAAGGCCGCGGGCAAGAAGATCACCTACATCCCGTTCAAGGGCGGCGGCGACGTCGCCGTGCAACTGGTCGGCAAGCATGTCGACTCCACGGTGAACAATCCGATCGAGGCCGAAGCCCACTGGCGCGGCGGCAAGCTGCGCGCGCTGTGCGTGATGGACGCGAAGCCCCTGCCCTACAAGAACAAGGTGACGGCGCAGCAGGCCTGGTCCGACATTCCCACCTGCCAGTCGGCCGGCATCGACGCCGAGTACGTGATGCTGCGCGGTATCTTCATGCCGCCCGGCGTCTCGCCGGAGCAGGTCGCTTTCTACGTTGATCTGTTCAAGAAGGTGCGCGAACTTCCCGAATGGAAGGAATTCATGGAGAAGGGCGCCTTCAACCAGACCTTCATGACCGGCAGGGACTATGCCGACTGGGTGGCCAGGAACGAGGCGCTGCACGTGCGACTGATGAAGGAAGCCGGCTTCATCGCCAAGTGAGCTTATGAGTCAAGAGACTGAAGGCGCCGGCCCCGGTGCCGGGCTGAGGCGGCGCGGGCCGGAGGCCGGAGTGGCACTGCTGCTCCTGACCGCCGGCCTGGTGGTGATCTACGACAGCCTGCGGGTGGGCATCGAGTGGGCCGACGACGGCCCGCGCGCCGGCTATTTTCCGTTCTACATCGGCTGCATTCTCGTCTTGTCATCGGGGTGGAACCTGGCGCGTACCCTGCTGGGCTGGCGCCAGGACACGAAGATGTTCTCGCAGTGGAGCGAACTGCGCGACGTCGGCGCCATGCTGGGGCCGCTCACGGTATTCATCTGCGCGGTGCCCTTTCTCGGACTCTACCTGCCCGGTGCGCTGCTGATCGGCTTCTTCATGCGCCGCCACGGCGACTTCGGCTGGCTGACGACGGTGTCGGTATCCATGGGCGTGCCCTTGGTGTTTTTCCTCATCTTCGAACGCTGGTTCCTGGTGCCGCTGGCCAAGGGTCCGGTGGAAGCCTGGCTGGGGCTTTAGGCCATGGACGAAATCAACAGCCTGATGCAGGGCTTCGGCGTTGCGCTGACCCTGCCCAACCTCGGCTTCATGATGGTCGGCCTGCTGCTCGGCATCCTGATCGGCGTGCTGCCTGGCCTCGGTGGCGCCAACGGCGTGGCCATCCTGCTGCCGCTGACCTTCTCGATGAACCCGACCTCGGCCATCATCATGCTTTCCTGCATCTACTGGGGCGCATTGTTCGGCGGGGCGATCACCTCGATCCTGTTCAACATCCCCGGCGAGCCGTGGTCGGTGGCCACCACCTTCGACGGCTACCCGATGGCGCAGCAGGGTCGCGCGGCCGAGGCGCTCACCGCCGCCTTCACCTCGTCCTTCGTCGGTGCGCTGTTCGCGGTGCTGGCGATAACTTTCCTTGCGCCACTGCTGGCCAGGTTCGCGCTGGAGTTCGGTCCACCGGAATTCTTCGCCGTGCAGATGCTGACCTTCTGCAGCTTCGTCGGCATGAGCAAGGAGCCGCCGATGAAGACGCTGGCGGTCATGATGCTCGGCTTCGCGCTTGCCGCCGTTGGCATGGATACGGTGACCGGCCAGCTGCGCATGACCTTCGGCTTCACGGAACTGCTCAAGGGCTTCGACTTCCTGATCGCGGTGATCGGCCTGTTCGGCATCGGCGAGATCCTTACCACCATGGAAGAAGGCCTGGCCTTCAAGGGCAAATCGGCCAAGATCAACTTCAGGATCGTCTGGCAGACCTGGGGGCAACTGTTCCAGTACTGGCGCACCTTCATCCGCTCGGTGCTGATCGGCTGCTGGATGGGCATCACGCCGGGCGGGGCAACGCCTGCTTCGTTCATGGGCTACGGCATGGCGCGGCGTGCAGCCAAGGACAAGGACGCATTCGGCAAGGGCAATATCGAGGGCGTGGTAGCGCCAGAAACGGCGGCGCATGCCGCGGGCACCGCCGCCCTGCTGCCCATGCTGACCCTGGGCATTCCCGGTTCGCCAACGGCGGCAGTCCTGCTCGGCGGCCTCCTGATCTGGGGCCTGCAGCCCGGACCGCTGCTGTTCGTCGAACAGAAGGACTTTGTCTGGGGCCTGATCGCCAGCATGTACCTGGGCAACATCGTCGGCCTCTTCGTGGTGCTGACCACGGTACCGTGGTGGGCGGCCATCCTGCGGATTCCCTTTCCCGTGATCGCGCCGGTGATCATTTTCATCTGCGCCGTCGGCGCCTACACGGTGCACAGCTCGATATTCGACGTGGTGATGATGCTGGTGTTCGGCGTGCTCGGCTACCTGTTCAAGAAATTGCGCTATCCTCTGGCGCCGCTGGTGCTGGCATTGGTGCTCGGGGACATGGCCGAATCGAGCTTCCGCCAGTCGATGCTGATGTCGCAGGGCAATGTCAATATCTTCTATGCCAACTGGCTGGTGGGCAGCCTGATGGCCGTGGCCATCTTCCTGCTGTTCCTGCCGGCATGGGGCGCCCTGAAAAACCTTCTGCGCAAGCGCGAGACCAACGCCCACTTGCACCAGTAAGCGATTCGAAAGGAAGTCGGGAACGATGAAGATTGCGATTGTCGGCGCTGGCGCCATCGGCGGCTATCTCGGCGCGAGGCTGGCGCTGGCCGGCGAAGAAGTGACCTGCATCGCGCGCGGCCCCAACCTCGCCGCGATCCAGGCCAACGGCCTCAAGCTGATCGAGGAGGATGGCACCGAGCGCCATGCCGCCAGCGTCCGCGGCGCGCAGAAGATGAGCGAGGCCGGTACGCAGGACGTCGTGCTGCTGACCCTCAAGGCGCATCAGGTCAGGGACGTGCTGCCCGACATGCGCGGACTGTTCGGTCCCGACACCCTCGTTGTCACCATGCAGAACGGCATTCCCTGGTGGTATTTCCACAAGCTGGCAGGCCCGTGGGAGGGCCGCCCGGTCAGCACGGTCGATCCCGACGGCACGGTAGCGGCGAACATCGAGATCGGGCGCGTCATCGGCAGTGTCGTCTATCCGGCGTCCGAGCTGGTCGCGCCCGGCGTGATCAAGGTCATCGAGGGCAATCGCTTCACCCTGGGCGAGCTCGATGGCAGCAAGAGCCCGCGCATCGAAGCACTGGCGCAGACGCTGATCGGCGCAGGTTTCAAGGCGCCGGTGTCAAGCGACATCCGCTCCGAGATCTGGCTCAAGCTCTGGGGCAACCTCAGCTTCAACCCCATCAGCGCGCTGACGCATGCCACGCTGGTGGATATCTGTCAGTTTCCGCTGACCCGCGAGCTGGCGGCGAGCATGATGCGCGAGGCGCAGGCCATCGCCGAAAAGCTCGGCGTCAGGTTCAAGGTCTCACTGGAGAAACGCATCGCCGGCGCCGAGGCGGTGGGCAAGCACAAGACCTCGATGCTGCAGGACGTCGAAACCGGCCGGCCGCTCGAACTCGAGGCACTGGTCGGCTCCGTGCGCGAACTCGGTCGCTTGACGGAGACGCCCACCCCTTGCATCGACGCCGTTTACGCCTGCGCTTCGCTGCTGGCAAAAACCCTGGCGGACCAGAACGCCCGGCTGGCGACAAGCCCGCGCAATTGAAACCAGGCGCCCTATGCGGCGCTGCGGTACTCGTTCGACAGGGTGCCGATGCCCTCGATCACGACCTCCACGTTTGTCCCCGGCTTCATCGGCAGTACGCCGAGCGAGGTGCCGCAAAGAATGACGTCACCCGGATCGAGCGTCATGTCCCGCGAGATCAGCGACACCAGTTTCGCCGGCGGAAAGATCATGTCGGCCAATGGATAGCGCTGACGTTCCCGGCCATTCAGCCGCGTAAGCACTTCTCCCTGCGCTGGATCGAAACCGGTTTCGATCACCGGCCCGAATACGCCGAAGGTATCGAAGCTCTTGGCGCGCGCCCATTGCGGAAAGCTGGGGTCGCGCTGGATCAGTTCCATGGCCGTGACATCGTTGGCGCAGGTGTAGCCGAAGATGTGGGCGGGTGCATCCTGCTCGCTGACGCGGCTCGCCGTCCTGCCGATGACGATGGCCAGCTCTCCTTCGTAGATCACCCGTCCATCGTAGGATCGCGGCGCGAGAATGGGCTGGCCGTGAGCGCAATACGAGTTCGCGCCCTTGAGGAAATACAAGGGCTCGGCCGGAATCGTCCAGCTGTTCTTTTCCGCGGCGGCGCGAAAGTTGTTCCACAGACCGATCATCTTGCCCGGAACACAAGGTGTCAGCCATTCGATATCCGCCGTGGCGACGTGCTCTCCTGTCGGGCTGCAAGCGCCGAACATGTCGCCCGAATGGATGGCGACCGCATCGCCGTCAAGCGTGCCGAAACCGGACTTGCCCCTGCTGGTGAAGCGCAACCACTTCATTCCTGCTCTCCCTCGAGACCGGTCTGCCGATCATGGCCAATTTGGCGGTTCCACCGAATTATCGCCGATGAGAAATCGAAATCCAACAAGGCTCGCAGTAAACTCGGGCTGAAAGGGACAAATCCAAAATGCGTTACTGGCTGATGAAGACCGAGCCCGCGGTGGTGGGCATTGACGACGTGCTGGCCATGCCGAAACAGACGGTGGACTGGTGGGGCGTGCGCAACTACCAGGCGCGCAACTTCATGCGCGACCAGATGAAGGTCGGCGACGGCGTGCTCTTCTATCATTCGTCCTGCCCCGAGCCCGGCATCGCCGGACTGGCCGAGGTGTCGCAGCTCGCCTACCCGGACCGCACTCAGTTCGATCCCGAAAGCCATTACTTCGACCCGAAGTCCACACCCGAGAATCCGCGCTGGGTGAATGTCGATGTGCGCGTCGTGAAGAAGACGCGGCTGGTCGGCCTCGACGAACTGCGCGCGCATCCCGAGCTGGCCCACATGCGCATCCTGCAGCGCGGCAACCGGCTGTCGATCACCCCGGTCGACCCCGCGGAATGGAAGTTCATCGTGAGCAAGCTGATGAAGGAGAAGAAATGACCCTCTGGTGGCTGGCCTATCCGCTGCTGGGCGTCTTCGCCGGCTTTGTCGCGGGCCTGTTCGGCGTCGGCGGCGGGCTGACCATCGTGCCGCTGCTGTTCATGCTGTTCACGGCGCAGGACTTTCCGCTCGAGCACACCATGCATCTGGCGCTCGGCACCTCGATGGCGACCATCGTGCTGACGTCGATTTCCAGCATGCGCGCGCATCACAGCCATGGCGCCGTGCGCTGGGATATCGTGAAGAGCTTCGCGCCGGGACTGGTGGCCGGCACCCTGGGCGGCTCCTTCATCGCCACCTGGGTGCCGACACGGCCCCTGGCGATGGTGTTCACCGCCATCGTGTATTACGCCTCGCTGCAGATGATGCTCGACTTCAAGCCCAAGCCGCACAGCCAGTTGCCGGGAACCTTCGGCATGGTCGTCGCCGGCACGCTGATCGGCGTGGTTTCGAGCCTGGTCGCGGCCGGTGGCGGCTTCCTCTCGATTCCCTTCATGGTGTTCTGCAACGTGGTGATTCACCAGGCGGTCGGCACCTCGTCGGCGCTGGGCTTTCCGATCGCCGTGGCCGGCACCATCGGCTACATCATCAGCGGCTTGAAGACGCCGGGCCTGCCGGAATACTCGCTGGGCTACATCTATCTGCCCGCCTTCGTCGGCGTCGTCGCCGTCAGCTTCCTG
>DAIOGL010000020.1:13779-16770 GCA_036745235.1 Sulfuritalea sp. | reverse complement strand
TTGCCACCGCACCGCTGGTGGTCGAGGGCTGCATCATGATGCGCAAGTGCCACCTGAACACCTGTCCGGTCGGGGTCGCGACGCAGGATCCGGTATTGCGGGCGCGCTTCTCCGGCCAACCCGAACACGTCGTCAATTACTTCTTCTTTGTCGCCGAGGAAGTGCGCGAGTGGATGGCGCAGATCGGCATCCGCAAGTTCGACGACCTCATCGGCCGCTCGGATTTGCTCGACATGCAGAAGGGCGTCGATCACTGGAAGGCCCGGGGTCTCGACTTCTCGCGGATTTTCTACCGGCAGCCGTTCGTGGCCGGCGTCGCCTGTTGCCATCGCGAAGCCCAGGACCATGGCCTGTCCCGCGCGCTTGACCACGGCCTGATCGCCAAGGCCGCGCCGGCCCTCGAAGGCGGTGCCAAGGTGGTGATCGAGTCGCCCATCAGGAACCAGAACCGCACGGTGGGCACGCTGCTGTCGCACGAAGTGGCCAAGCGCAAAGGCCACGAAGGTCTGCCGGACGGCACGATCACCATCAAGTTCACCGGGACGGCCGGGCAGAGCTTCGGCGCTTTCCTCGCGCGCGGCATCACCCTCGATCTGACCGGCGAAGCCAACGACTACGTCGGCAAGGGGCTGTCCGGCGGCCGCATCATCGTTCGTCCGCCGCAAGCCTTCCGCGGCGAGCCCAGCGAGAACATCATCGTCGGCAATACGGTGCTCTACGGCGCGATCGCCGGCGATGTGTACTTCCGCGGCGTTGCCGGCGAACGTTTCTGCGTGCGCAATTCAGGCGCCACGGCGGTGGTCGAAGGCACCGGGGATCATGGCTGCGAATACATGACCGGCGGCACGGTGGCCGTACTCGGCCTCACCGGGCGCAATTTCGCGGCCGGCATGTCAGGCGGCATTGCCTATGTCTATGACGAGGATGGCATGTTTGCGAAGCGCTGCAACCCGGCCATGGTTGCCCTCGACAGGGTGCTGCCGGAGACGGATCAGCCTGACGACGGCATGCGCCACCGCAACCAGACCGACGAGGCGCAACTCAAGGCCATGATCGAGCAGCACGCCAAACTGACCGGCAGCGCGCGCGCCAAGGCGCTGCTCGCCGATTGGGCGGAGGCGCGCGGCAAGTTCGTCAAGGTCTTCCCGCATGAATACCGTCGCGCCCTGAAAGAACTGGCGGCGACGCAACTGAAGGAAGCAGCATGAGAAGGGCATTCCCCCCGGCCCCCTTGCCATGCAAGGGGATGACTGAAGTTCAGTCGCCGCGCGTTGCGCGCCGACTTCCGTGCAATGACCTGCTGCCCCCTTGGGGCGGCCCTGCGGAGGCAGCGTAATGGGCAAGCCCACAGGATTCCTCGAATTCCAGCGCATCTCCGAGAGCTACGAGAAGGCGGAGACGCGCGTCCTTCACTATCACGAGTTCATCCCGCACCTGACCGACGAGCAGGCCGGGATCCAGGGCGCGCGCTGCATGGATTGCGGTATTCCATACTGCAACAACGGCTGCCCCGTGAATAACCTGATCCCGGACTGGAACGACCTGGTCTACAAGGGCAAGTGGCGCGAGGCCATCGCGACCCTGCACTCGACCAACAACTTTCCGGAATTCACCAGCCGCATCTGTCCCGCGCCCTGCGAGGCGGCCTGCACGCTGAACATTCCGCAGACTCCGGTCGGCATCAAATCGATCGAGCGCGCCATCATCGACAAGGCCGGCGAGAACGGCTGGGTGCTGCCGCAGCCTGCGGCGAAGAAGACCGGCAAGAAGATCGCCATCGTCGGCTCGGGCCCGGCGGGGCTGGCGGCAGCGCAGCAGCTGGCGCGAGTCGGCCACGCCGTGACGGTGTTCGAAAAGAACGACCGCATCGGCGGCCTGCTGCGCTACGGGATTCCCGACTTCAAACTCGACAAGCGCCTGATCGACTGGCGCATGGCGCAGATGAAGGCTGAGGGCGTCAAATTCGTCACCAGCACCATGGTGACCGATGCCGCGCTGCCCAAGGGCGTGATCAACGATGCGAAGAAAACCCTTGCTCCGGCGCAGTTGAAGAAGGACTTCGACGCCGTGGTGCTCGCCGGCGGTGCCGAGAATCCGCGCGACCTGCCGATTCCCGGTCGCGAACTGGAAGGCGTGCATTTCGCGCTCGAGTTCCTGATTCCGCAGAACAAGGAAGTCGCCGGCGGTCACAAGAATCCGATCAACGTCCACGGCAAGCATGTCGTCGTCATCGGCGGCGGCGACACCGGTTCCGATTGCGTCGGCACTTCCAATCGCCACGGCGCCGCCAGCATTACCCAGATCGAGCTGCTGCCGCGTCCGCCCGAGCAGGAAAACGGTCCGCTGACGTGGCCCTACTGGCCGTTGCGCCTGCGCACCTCCTCGTCGCACGAGGAAGGCTGCGAGCGCGACTGGGCCATCGGCACCAAGGCCTTCGTCGGCCACCAGGATGGTCCGAATCGCGGCAAGCTCAAGGCCATCAAGGCGGTGCGCCTGGCATGGGAAGGCAACAAGATGAGCGAAGTGCCCGGCTCGGAATTCGAGATCGCCGCCGATTTCGCGTTCCTCGCCATGGGCTTTGTCAATCCCGTGGGCGGCGTGCTCGAGGCCTTCGGCGTCGACAAGGATGGTCGCGGCAACGCCAGGGCCGACACCGAAGGCGGCCAGGCCTACAGCACCAGCGTGCCCGGCGTGTTCGCCGCCGGCGACATGCGGCGCGGCCAGTCGCTGGTGGTCTGGGCGATTCGCGAAGGCCGTCAGTGCGCGCGCACGGTCGATCAGTTCCTGATGGGTTCCACCACGCTGCCCCGGTAATCCGGCCTTGAACGTCGTCATCCTCGCGGCGGGAAAAGGCAAGCGGATGCACTCCGACTTGCCCAAGGTGCTGCATCCGCTGGCGGGGAAACCCTTGCTCGGGCACGTGCTCGACGCGGCGCGCGAAATCGGCGCCGCAAGAATCTGCGTGGTGTACGGTCACGGCGGCGAGCAGGT
>DAIOGL010000020.1:12459-13679 GCA_036745235.1 Sulfuritalea sp. | reverse complement strand
ATCGACGTCAATTGCGTGTTCGAGGGCCGCGTCGAACTGGCCGACCGGGTGGTCATCGGCGCCAACTGCGTGCTGAAGAATTGCCGCATCGGCAGCGGCGCGCGCATTGCCCCGTTCTGCCACATCGAGGACGCCGTGGTCGGGCCGGACGGCATCATCGGGCCCTACGCCAGGTTGCGGCCCGGCACCGAGCTCGGCCGCGACGTGCACGTCGGCAATTTCGTCGAAGTGAAGAATTCGTCCATCGCCGATCACTCGAAGGCCAATCATCTTTCCTATCTCGGCGATGCCACCATCGGCAGTCGCGTGAACATCGGCGCCGGTACCATCACCTGCAACTACGACGGCGCCAACAAGTTCCGCACCGTGATCGAGGACGACGCCTTCATCGGCTCCGACACCCAGCTGGTGGCGCCCGTGACGGTCGGCCGCGGCGCCACCCTGGGCGCGGGCACGACGCTGACCGCCGACGCGCCGCCCGATCAGTTGACCGTGTCGCGCGCGAAGCAGGTGTCGATTCGCGGCTGGAAGCGGCCGACGAAGCACGCCAACCCGAAGAAGAAGGACTGACTAATGTGCGGCATCGTTGCAGCCGTTGCCGCGCGCAACATCGTTCCCGTCCTGATCGAGGGATTGACGAAGCTCGAGTATCGCGGTTACGACTCGGCCGGTCTGGCGCTGCTCAATCCGACGCTGACGCGCCTGCGCAGCGTCGGGCGCGTCGCCGAGTTGGCGGCGCAGGCTGAGGGCCAGGTTGCCCACCACGGCATCGCCCACACGCGCTGGGCCACGCATGGCGTCCCCTCCGAGCGCAACGCGCACCCGCATGTCTCCGCCGGCTTGGCGGTGGTGCACAACGGCATCATCGAAAACTACGCCGAATTGAAGCAGGAATTGATCGCCGCCGGCTATGTATTCAACTCGGACACCGACACCGAGGTCATCGCCCATTTGATCCAGGACACGTTGAAGACGGCGCCCGATCTGTTCGATGCCGTGCGTCTGGCGACGGCGCGGCTGGTCGGCGCCTATGCGATCGCCGTGGTGCGCGAGTGGGATGACCGCGTCGTCGTCGCCCGTCACGGCGCGCCGCTGCTGCTGGGCCTCGGCGAGGACGGCAACTACGCCGCGTCGGACGCCTCGGCCCTGCTGCAGGTCACGCGCCGCATGATCTACCTCGAAGACGGCGATGTCGCAGAGCTGACGCGCGCTGCGGTGCG
>DAIOGL010000020.1:1301-12359 GCA_036745235.1 Sulfuritalea sp. | reverse complement strand
GCCTGCGGCACCAGCTATCACGCCGGGCTCGTGGCGCGCTACTGGATCGAGCAGCTGGCGGGCATCGCCTGCAGCGTCGAGATCGCCAGCGAGTATCGCTATCGCGTCTCGGTGCCCAACCCGGAGCAGTTGGTCGTGGCGATTTCGCAGTCCGGCGAAACCGCAGACACGCTGGCTTCCGTGAAACATGCCAAGGCACTCGGCATGGGGCGCACCCTGGCGATCTGCAACGTTCCGGAATCGGCCATCGTGCGCGAATGCGCGCTGCGCTTCCTGACGCGCGCCGGCCCCGAAATCGGCGTCGCGTCGACCAAGGCCTTTACCACCCAGCTGGCCGCCCTGTTCCTGCTCGCCGTGACGCTGGCCAAGCAGTCCGGGCGCCTGACGCCCGAGCAGGAAGGTGCGCATCTGAAAGCCCTTCGCCATCTGCCGGTCGCGGTGCAGAAAGTGCTGGCCCTGGAACCTGAAATCAAGGTCTGGGCCACGCGTTTTGCCGACAAGCAGCACGCGTTGTTCCTCGGCCGCGGCCATCACTATCCGATCGCGCTGGAAGGCGCACTGAAGCTCAAGGAAATCTCCTACATCCATGCCGAGGGCTATCCCGCCGGCGAGCTCAAGCACGGCCCGCTGGCGCTGGTCGACAAGGACATGCCGGTCATCAGCATCGCACCCAACGATGCCCTGCTGGAAAAGCTCAAATCCAACCTGAAGGAAGTCGCCGCGCGCGGCGGCGAACTCTACGTCTTCGCCGACGCCGATTCGGCGGTGGACCAGGAAGCCGGAGTGCACGTGCTGCGCCTGCCGGAACACTACGGACTGCTGTCACCGGTGCTGCATGTCGTGCCGCTGCAATTGCTGTCCTATCACGCGGCGCTGGTGAAGGGCACGGATGTTGATAAGCCGCGCAATCTTGCGAAATCTGTCACAGTCGAATAGCCGGCAACAAGCTGCAAGGGTGCAGGCAGGTCTGCCGGAATGTCCATTGCTTCACCCGATAAACCGCAAGCGGAGACTACTCATGCCATCACTGCCATCCCGTTTCTGCGCCGCGCTGCTGATCGCCGCTGCATCGATGACCGCCCTTGCCGATCCGATGTCGCCGGTCGGCACGTGGAATACGATCGACGACGAAACGAAGAAGCCCAAGTCGCTGGTGCGCATCACCGAGAAGGACGGCGTGTTTTCGGGAGCGGTCGAGAAGATTGTCGATCCTGCAAAGCAGGACTCGAAATGCGACGAATGCGCCGAGGATGATCCGCGCAAGGGCAAGCCCGTGATCGGCATGACCATCCTGACCGGCTTGAAGAAGGAAGGCGACAATGTCTATGCCGGGGGCAGGATTCTCGATCCCAACAACGGCAAGACCTACAACGCCAGGGTCACCGTCATCGACGAGGGCCGGAAGCTGGAAATGCGCGGCTCTATCCTGTTCATCGGCCGCACCCAGACCTGGATCCGGGTGAACTAAGGATCAAAGTTCCTGCAACGCCGAAGCACGACCGCTGCCCGCGGCCGTCCCGTCAAGCCGCGACAGCTGTGTTGCCGGCGCTTTCAGGCGCCGGCTGGCGCACCGGCAGCCAGATGCGGAAGGCGGTGCCCGAGCCGGGCTTGCTCTCCACCTCGATGCTGCCATGGTGCTTTCGCACGATGCTGTAGGAAACGGATAGCCCCAGCCCCGTGCCCTGGCCGACGGGTTTGGTGGTAAAGAAGGGATCGAAGATGCGCGGGAGGTTTTCCGGTGCGATGCCCTTGCCCGTATCGGCGATTTCGATCCACACGAGGTCGTTCCGCGTGCCGGTACGGATGGTGATCGTACCGTGCTCGTCGATCGCCTGGGCGGAGTTCACCAGAAGGTTCATGAAGACCTGGTTGATCTGCGAGAGCAGGCATTCCACCTGCGGCAGGGCGCCATACTCCCGCTTCACCTCGCAGGTGTATTTGAGCCGGTTCCAGACCACGTTGAGGGTGCTCTCGAGGCCCTGGTGGAGATCTTCTTCGCGCCAGTTTTCCTGACTATCGACGCGGGAAAAATCCCTGAGATCGCGGACGATCTTGACGACGCGATCGACTCCTTCCCTTGACTCGCTCAGCAACTGCGCGACGTCTTCCTTCTCGTAGGCGTAATCGATGGCCTGCTTCAGACGGTGTACTTCGGCCAGGGCAGGTTCCGGCGTCGACAGGCGTTCTTCGGCCCTGATGTATGCATCGAGAATCTTCAGAAAATCGGCCACGTACTTGTCGAGCGTCTGCAGGTTCGACTTGATGAAGCCGACCGGATTGTTGATCTCGTGCGCCACGCCCGCCGCCAGCACGCCGATGGACGCCATTTTTTCCGATTGCAGCAGCTGGCTCTGCGCCTGGGTCAGCTTGTCATTGAGCGCCTGCAGCTCCTCGTTCTTCCGGGTCAGCTCGGCGACGTATTTCTCAATCTCCTGTTCGGCCAGCTTGCGCTCGCCGATGTCCTCGATCTGGACGACGAAGTGGAGCGGCCTGTCCTGTTCATCCCGGACCAGCGACACGTTCAACCGAATCCAGACGGGATGCCCGTCCCGATGCAGGTAACGCTTTTCGGAGTGGTGGAAACTGCTTGAGCCATCGAGCAGCCGCTGCAGATTCTCCCGGTGGGTTTGCAGGTCGTCGGGATGCGTGATGTCCAGGAAGGTCTTCGCCAGCAGCACGTCCTCCTCGTAGCCGACGAGCTTGCAGAGGGTGGCATTGACTCTGAGCCAGCGTCCGTCCGGTCCGATCAGGGCCATGCCGATGGCGGAGTTTTCGAAGGCGAGGCGAAAGCGCTCCTCGCTTTCCCGCAGGGCGATCTCGGTGTCCTTCCAGGACGTGATGTCCTCGTAGGTCCCCAACAGGCCGATGACTTCGCCGGCTTCGTTGCGCAGCGGAACCTTGGAGGTGCGCAGCCAGATCCTCCCGCCCGTCGGGGTCGTCTGCGACTCGTCGAAGGAAAGCTTGGCCCTGCCGCCGTCCATTACCTTCCGGTCATCTGCACGGTAGAACTCCGCCTCCTCCCGCCAGCCCATGTGGAAATCGTCGTCGCCGATCACCTCGGCGGGTTTGTCGCGTCCGGCATCGCGGGCGAATGCGGTATTGCAGCCGAGGTAGCGCAATTCCTTGTCCTTCCAGAACACGCGCATGGGGATGGTTTCGATGATCTGGCGGGTGATGCTCTGCTGCTTGCGGTTTTGCTCTTCGGCCAGACGGAGGCGGCGGATCGGAACGGTCCAGAGCAGCCATAACACGACCAGTCCGACCGGTAGTACGGTCAAGCCGATCAGTGCGGTGTCCCGCAGCAAGGGAGTCAGCGAGCGCGAAATCTCGACTTGCCCGATTACCCCGCCGCCGTTCCCAAGGTCGTGCGTTCTGGTGATGAACGGCCGCGCCAATCCGGGGCCATGCTCGGCTACGGACGCTCTCTCGCGGTTGAGGATGCGTCCGCTCTCGATTGCGCCCGGGGGCATCAGGCGCGCCAGATATTCATCCATCCGTACCTTTTCGAATTCCCAAAGATCGGGATTCCGGCTGACGATGTTCTCGTTGAACGAAAGGGCAATGACCTGGGCCTCGCTTTCGAGCGAACCGACCATGTGGCGATAGCCCATGTATGCATAGCCCGCAGGAATGGCAAGGACGAGCAGCCCGATGATCAGCGCGACCAGCCATGCGACGGTTCGGACCGGGTTAGCCGACGGGGTCATGGCCTACTTCCTTCGCTCGCCGACGTAGTTTCCGCTTTCTTCCAGCAAGCGCTTGCCGGGCTCGGATTGTACGAATGCGATGAACTTGCGGACGGGTTCGGCAGGGTTTCGCCGGGTGACCAGATACAGTCTCATGACCAGCGGATATGAACCGTTGGCGACGTTCCTTGCACTCGGGGCGACGCCGTCAAGGGAAAGGGCTTTTATCTTGCGGTTTTCCGAAACTATCAGGGCGAGTGTCGATAGCCCGATCGCCCCCGATACCTTTTCGATCAGATCGGCGGCATCCTGCGACGTCAATGCGATCGTCGCGTGGCTTCCAGGAGAGCGCCCCGCGCCGAGTTCAGGAAACACTTCTCGCGCCAGGAGGGTTTCCGCGTCGCTTTCAGGTCGCAGGATCGGGCGTGATGGCTGGTCGCCGGATACGATGCCCACGTCGCCGCGGACGACTCTGACGAGATCGCTCCGCCTGACATTGGCCCGCGGATCGGCCTCTCCTACGGCAAGGACCAGCGGCGTGCGCGCATATTCCAAAATTTCCAGTCCCGTTTGTGTTTCCGCGTCGCTCATTGGCCGTCCGCTGAGGCCGATGTCGATGGCGCCCTTGGTGACTGCCCTGATTCCGCCGCCCGTACCCAAACTTGGCACGACAACCACCCTCATTCCCGGGTGGGATTTCTCGAAGGCGGCGCCGAGAATCTTCATGGAACCCAATGCGCTGCCGTTGCCTCCGATCCTGAGCGGCTCCGCAGCCAGGGCCTCTCGCGTCGACAGACAGGCAAGGAAGGACAGAACGAAGAAGAACATCGCTCCGCATCGTCTTTCGGCCAGCGACATCCTGTGACTCCCTCTAACGGAAGTTATATTCCAGTCACAATTCTAGTCGCTTCCGGAGAATGTGCCAGCGACCGTCCTCGCAACAGTCAGCGGGCTCCCGCAGGGCTCACGACTGGCCGGCGACAGCACCGATGAATTCCCGCAGCCGGCTCGCCACTTCAGTCGGCGCTTCTTCCGGGAGGAAGTGGCCGCATTGAATCGCCGCTCCCTGAACCATTCGGGCCTTCTCGCGCCACAGGCCGATGACGTCGTAGTTGCGGCCGACGAATCCTTTCGCGCCCCACAGCACCAGCAGCGGACAAGTCATTTGACGCCTGGCATCCGCCCGGTCATGCGCGAGGTCGATGCCGGCCGCGGCGCGGTAATCGTCGCAGCTGGCACGGATGGCGTCCGGGTCGGAAAAGCAGCGCAGGTATTCGGCTACTGCCCCCGGCGCGAACGCCTGATCGTTGCCCATGCTCCAGCGCGAGAGGCATCCCCTGAGCCATGATTCCGGATCGGCGCCGATCATGCGTTCCGGCAGC
This sequence comes from Sulfuritalea sp., assembly GCA_036745235.1. Taxonomy (GTDB): domain Bacteria; phylum Pseudomonadota; class Gammaproteobacteria; order Burkholderiales; family Rhodocyclaceae; genus Sulfuritalea. Next base: position 7,291 of record DAIOGL010000020.1, on the reverse strand, counting down.
GGTGGCGCCTGGATCAGGAAGAACCAGTGGAAATAGGCGGTGGCCATGGCCTGGTCGGTCATGGCGAAGGTGGTCAGGGTCGGCGCAATGTCCATCACGCAGGCGCTCGCGACCCGCGCTTGGTGATCGAGGCACAGGCGATGCGCGACACGGGCGCCGCGGTCGTGTCCGGCCACATGGAATCGTTCGTGGCCGAGCGCCGTCATGAGCTCGGCCATGTCCTGCGCCATCGCCCGCTTCGACTGGTTCGCCGCGTCGGGGAGCGAGGGCGGCTTGCCCGAGTCGCCATAGCCGCGCAAGTCGGGGATGACCAGGGAGAAATCCGCTGCCAGCAGCGGCGCCAGCTTGTGCCAGATGACGTGTGTCTGCGGGTAGCCGTGCAGCAGCAGCAGCACGGGTTTGCCCGGATGCTCGCGGACCAGCACGTGCACGCCGGTACCGCTCACCTCGATTCGGCGGGGCGCATAGGACGAGTCGAACAGGCTCATGCCGGGCAGGTTGCGATCGCAGTCGTGCGTCGATCCCCTAGCGCGGGGTTCCTCGAAAGCGGGGGGCGGCGTAAGGGTGGGTGTTGCGAAACGCTTCGAACAGCTTCCAGCGCACCACGGGAATTCTCGCAACGAGTTTCAGCGGCACGGAGTAGATTTCGCAACTGTCGAGGGCGGTGAGCGAACGCGTGGGCTCCGTGAGGCTCTGCTGCACCCTGGCCTTCTCCGACATTGCGCTGAAAAGACTGTCCGAGCCCCAGAATTCTCCCTTGCCGAGTACCTGTGCGCCTTCGCCTTCCCCCATGCCGAGGCGCCCCGCCCCGATCAGATGCATCTGATCCGGGTCGCCGACGAAGTGCTCGCCGGCATGCACCTGCGTGATCCGGCAGTTCTTGGCGAGAGAATACAAGGTGGTGTTGGTGACGGCATCGCTGAAGAGGAAGGTGCGGCGCAGCTTTTCCTCGACCTTGCGCACTTCGATCAGTTCGGTGCTCGAGTAGAAGCGCTCGATGAAGTTCCGGTAAAGGTCGGACGGCAGGCGCAAGGCCTGGACGAAGCCCACGGAGCGGTAGGTCTCTTCGCTTTCGCGGTTGTAGATCGCCGCCGACTCGCCAAGCAATGAGCCGCTGAAGAGGAAGTGGGAATTGCTGGGGTCCCGGGTCAGCATCTCGACCTTGCCGGCCAGCAGGAGGTAGATCTCCTCAGGGACTTTTCCCGCCGGCGCAATGATGGTCTCGGGATTGAACGTGACGATGCGGTTGTTCAGCAGCATGTGCAGCCGCTCCATCGGCACCGCGGGAAAGTAGCTCTTGAGGAATTCGCTGGCGTCGCGCAGCAGGAAGTTTTGCTGCCCTGGAATCAGTACGTCCAGAGTGCCGAAGGGCGCGCCCGAGCCGATGCGCCGCTCGGCGTCGGTCAGTTCCCTTGCGGTATGCGCGAGCAGCAGCCTCTTGGAGTTATCGCCGGCGAAGTCCGCGGCGCTGCCGTGAATCATCCCGCCGCCGATATCGATCTTCTTCAGATCGACCGGCTCCAGATAGGCCGCCTTCACGGCCTGCGCGCGTTCGGGACTGAGCCCCGGCGACGACGCGTCGGCGTTGGTCATGGCGTCGATCACGCCGAAGGACGCGATGTCGGCGAGATGGCTGTAGGTTCGATAGCCGCCTTCCCACAGCACGCGGAAATTGAAAATGGTGGTTTCCACCGGATGCGGCGAAACGGTCGGCCGCACCTCCAGGCCCATGATGTCGTTCCACTTGTCCACTTCCAGGTCGTGGATGTCGAAGTACCGGGCAAATTCGCTTTCCGGTATCGACAGCAGCGCGCAGAATTTCCGGGTCACCGAGGCGCGCACCAGCGGCGTGGCGAAATACTGCAGCGGCTGATCGCACTGGAGCAGGGTGGTCAGCCCTGCAAAATGGTCGTCATGGCAGTGCGTGTGAAAGATCCCCGCGACTTCCTTCTTGCCGATTCCCAGAGCGTCGAGACTGTAGTGGATGTTCGGGCCCGCATCGATCAGGAACACCCTTCCCTGATGGATGACCACGCTGCCCATCACCGGGCGGTTGTAGTCCCAGCCGTCGCCGTCGCCGGTGTGCACCACGGCGAAGTAATGGCGGTCGATCGCGGCATGGCTCAATGGATACGGGCAGGGGTAGGTTTCGTTCCGGCCGAGATTGAGGTCCACCTGGACGGAGTCCTCGCCGTGGCGGATCTCGAACACGTTGTGGGCGAGACGTGTGATGCTCACTCCGTCGCCGATATCGATGCTGCCGGTGGTCAGCGGCCAGCAGTCGACAAATGTATCGGGTTTGGCAATCTGGCCGAAGGCGAACTTGAGCTTGACGCGCATGAGCTCGTTGGCCTCGGCTTCATCGATCCCCGCCCTCATCATTTCGTCGGCAGAAATCAGGCCGTAGTTGCCGCGATGAATGTAGCGGAGCTGTGCGGCAAGCTGTTCCGGGGTGCCGATCAGCTTGGGCCTCGCGCCGACGTTGTTGGGATGATTCGGTATGAGCATGCCCTGCCGGTAGAGCATCTGCAGAATGGGAAACTCGGCCAGGTTGCACAGGTGGCCGTTCTGGATCATCGAATCGGACAGGAGAATGGCGTTGGGACCGTTCTCGAAGCTCACCCCGCCGCGTTCGGTGGTCTGGATGATCCCGCGGCGGAACAGGTGCTTGACGCTGTCGGCCGGCGCGCCGCAAAGCAGATACAGTCCGGCGGCCGGAATCTCGACATAGTAAATTCCGTTGGCGACGACAAGTTTGCGTATCGACATCGCGGTTCTCCGTTGGACTGCTGCGCCGGATTGGTGATATTTGATGCCGGCGATCGCGCTTATTGGTGATCGGCACTCCGCCAGGCCCGCTTCGCAGGCGCGCGTTCGCTTCAACCGGTTGCAGGCGGTCCGTCAATGTACCATTTTCAGCATGCCGCCAATAGCTGCAGGGCATAACAGGCCCGGGAGGCGAAGCAGCGCCGCAAAATTTTGACCTTGGCGCTTGTGTGGGCTATAGGGAGATTGTGTTTGTAGAGACAGGAGAAGAACATGAACATCCTAATGACCTTGATCGCGCTCGGAGTTGTCGCAACCGTTGCGGTTCTGTTCACCGGCGTAGGCTGGATGGTGAAGGGCGGCGAGTCGGATGACCGCCATAGTCATCAGATGATGATGACGCGGGTGGGCCTGCAGGCGTTCACCCTGGCGATGGTTATTGCGGCCGTGTTGCTGAACATTCGCTAGGGACAGTTCGCAGATTGTTGCCTGGCAGGCAACGGAACGAGGCCATCGGTGATCCCGGTGGCCTTTTGTTTTGGTTTTCCGTCAGGCCGGGTCCGGCAGCCTCGAAACCCTGTTTAGAATTGGGTGGCGGGGAATCCGCGCGGATGTTAGCGTTCTGCATCCGACCTCGATAACCACGAAAACCAGCCAAGCCCATGCGCGTCCTGTCCGTCATCCCGCCGATGACGCAGTTGAACACTCCCTATCCGTCGACGGCCTACCTGACAGGTTTCCTGCGTTCGCGCGGCGTCGCCGCCGTGCAGGAAGACCTCGCCCTGGCGCTGGTGCTGCGGTTGCTTTCGCATGACGGGCTGCGGGCGATCCGCGAATGTGTCGGCGCCTTGCCGAAACCGCAGCGCACCTCGCAGGTGCAGGCCTTCGAACGGAATTTCGATCGCTATCTCGCCACCATCGGGCCAGCGGTGGCATTTCTGCAGGGGCGCGATCCGTCCGTCGGGCACCGCATCGCCGGACGCAACTTCCTCCCCGAGGGCCCGCGTTTCGATCCTCTCGATGCCTATGTCGATCCTGACGGCGGCGATCCGCTGGCATGGGCCTTCGGTGCGCTCGGCGTGCATGATCGCGCGCGGCACTTCGCGACCCTCTACCTCAACGATGTCGCCGACGTGCTGCGCGATGCGGTGGACCCGCGCTTCGAGTTTGTGCGCTACGCGGAATCCCTGGCCCAGAGTCAGGCCAGCTTCGATCCGCTGGCGCGGGCTCTGGCGGCGCCGCTCAATCTGGTCGATCGCACGCTGCGCGAACTGACGCTGGCGGCGCTGGCGCGACATGCGCCGCAGATCGTACTGGTGTCGGCGCCCTTTCCCGGCAACGTGTATGGCGCCTTTCGCATCGCGCAGGCGATCAAGCTGCACGACCCGTCGATTGTCACCGTCCTCGGCGGCGGCTTCGTCAATACCGAATTGCGCGAGCTCAGCGAGCCGCGGGTGTTCGACCATTTCGACCATGTCACGGTGGACGACGGCGAGCGGCCGCTGCTGGCCCTGCTCGAGCATCTGGCCGGCGGACGCGAGCAACAAAAGCTGGTGCGCACTTTCGTGCGAACGGCCGACGGCGTGCGCTACATCGATGCCGGCGAGCCCGACATCCCTTTTGCCGAAGTCGGCACGCCGACCTGGGACGGCCTGCCGCTCGACCGCTACCTGTCGCTGCTGGACATGCTCAATCCGATGCACCGGCTGTGGTCCGACGCGCGCTGGAACAAGCTGACCGTCGCCCACGGCTGCTACTGGAAGAAGTGCAGCTTCTGCGACGTGTCGCTGGACTACATCTCGCGCTATGACGCGGCGACTGCAGAGATTCTGGTCGACCGTATCGAGACCATCATCGAAGAGACCGGGCAGAGCGGATTCCATTTCGTCGACGAAGCCGCCCCGCCCAAGGCCCTGAAGGCGCTTGCCGTCGAACTGCAGAAGCGCAACCGGGCGATTTCCTGGTGGGGCAACATCCGCTTCGAGAAATCCTTCACTCCGGAACTCTGCGCCCAGCTTGCCGACAGCGGCTGCATAGCGGTTTCCGGCGGACTCGAGGTCGCCTCCGACCGCCTGCTCAAGCTGATGCAGAAAGGCGTATCGGTCGAGCAGGTGGCGCGCGTGACGCATGCCTTCACCGACGCCGGCATCCTGGTGCACGCCTACCTGATGTACGGCTTTCCCACGCAAACCGTGCAGGACACGGTCGACGCGCTCGAATACGTGCGCCAGCTGTTCGCCGCGAACTGCATCCAGTCCGGCTTCTTCCATCGCTTTGCCTGCACCGTGCATTCCCCGGTCGGGCAGCATCCGGAGCGTTACGGCATCACGCTGAAGCCCCTGCCCGCAACTTCCTTTGCGAAAAATGACGTCGGCTTCGTCGATCCGACCGGCGTCGACCATGCGGCGCTCGGCATCGCCTTGAACAAGGCGCTCTACAACTACATGCACGGGCTTGGCCTCGACCAGGACGTGCGCAGCTGGTTTTCCGGTCGCGTGCCGCGCACCCTGGTGCCGCGCCACTTCATCGAACGTGCCCTCACATGAGCGCCGCCGCAGGGCCGCCCCAAGGCGGCGCAGCCAAAGACAAGGAGCCGCACCAGCGGCGAACTGCAGTCACCCCCGCCCTTGGGGAGGGGGACGGGGGGAAGGAAGTCGACATTGAGCCGCCTTACGAAATCCCGGAATCTGAACTGCACCCCTCGATGCTGGTGCGCGTGGTGCTGTTGACGCTCGGCAGTCTGGCCCTGCTGCTGGGCATCATCGGCATCTTCCTGCCCGGCCTGCCTACCACGCCTTTCGTCCTGGTTGCTGCTGCGTGCTATGCGCGGGCTTCCGAGACCTTCTATCGCCGGCTGATCGCCAACCCGACCGTCGGTCCGCTGATCATCGAGTGGCGGCGGCACCACAGCATTCCGTATCGAATCAAGGTGATTGCCATCACGACAATGAGTCTGACCATCTGCGTCTCGATCTGGACCCTGTCCGCGATGCCCTGGCTGCAGGCCATGCTGGCCTTCATCGGCGCGTCCACCGCGATCATGCTCTGGCGCATCCCGTCGCGCGATCGCCAGACCGCGCAGGAGCGGGGCGGCGCGCAGGGTTAGAATTTGTCCAAATACACGCAATCAAGGGAGTTTGCATCATGGCCAAGTACGCCACCGAATCCATCCGCGCCGTTGCCCTCGTCGGCCACGGCGGGGCCGGCAAGACCACGCTCGCCGA
>DAIOGL010000020.1:0-1201 GCA_036745235.1 Sulfuritalea sp. | reverse complement strand
TGGCGCGCTACCTCGAAGAGGGCAAGGATCCGAACGCTGCGGAACTCCATGCGCCCTTCGAGAAGGCGCTCCGCTGCGGCCACCTGATTCCCATCCTGTTTACCTCGGCGCGCACCGGCGCAGGCATCGGCGAGCTGCTGCACGTGCTGGCCTCGCTGGCGCCGAATCCGGCCGAGGGCAACCCGCCGCCGTTCTACAAGGGTGGGCCGGGGCAGGCCGCCGAACCCTTCCATGCCGTGCCGGACGCGTCGCGCCATGTGCTGGCCCACGTGTTCAAGATCATCGCCGATCCCTACATGGGCAAGGTCGGCATCTTCCGTGTGCATCAGGGTACGGTGCGCAAGGATAGCCAGCTCTTTGTCGGCGACGGCAGGAAGCCATTCAAGGTGGGCCACCTCTATCAGCTGCAGGGCAAGGATTATGTCGAGGTCGACAGCCTGCTGCCGGGCGACCTGGGCGCCATCGCCAAGGTCGAGGAAATCGAGTTCGACGCCGTGCTGCACGACTCGCATGACGAGGACCACATCCGCCTCAAGCCGCTGGAGTTTCCCAAGCCGATGCAGGGCCTTGCGGTCGAGACCAAGCGCAAGGGCGACGAGCAGCGCCTGTTCGACATCCTGCACAAGCTGGAACTCGAAGATCCGTGCTTCGAGGTCGAGCGCCATCCGACCACGCACGAGACCGTGATCCGCGGCCTGGGCGAAATGCACCTGCGCTACAAGCTGGAAAAGATGGCGACGCAGTTCAAGCTCGAACTCGACACCCGACTGCCGCTGATTCCCTATCGCGAGACCGTCACTGCGAGCGCCGAAGGCCATTGCCGGCACAAGAAGCAGTCGGGCGGCGCCGGCCAGTTCGGCGAGGTATATCTGAAAATAGAGCCGCTGGCGCGTGGCGCCGGCTTCGAGTTCGTCGACCACGTCAAGGGTGGCGTGATTCCCGGCGTCTTCATGCCTGCGGTCGAGAAGGGTGTGCGCCAGGCGCTGGCGCTCGGCGTCACCGCCGGCTTTCCGGTCGAGGACTTGCGCGTCATTGTCTACGACGGCAAGACGCACCCGGTCGACGGCAAGGAAGTCGCCTTCGTCACGGCCGGCCGCAAGGCTACGGTGGAGGCGATCCGCGCCGCCAATCCGATCGTTCTGGAACCCATCGTTTCCATCGAAATCGTCGCCCCCGAGGCTGCGCTCGGCGACCTCACCGG
>DAIOGL010000019.1:0-17451 GCA_036745235.1 Sulfuritalea sp. | reverse complement strand
GAACTGCCTTCCATGACTCGCACTGGGGGCGCTGGCTACCCGGTTTAGGCGGCTCCAGATGTAGCCCTATTGTCAGTTCGCGCGCCGGATCGACCATCGTGTGCGACCTGCGATAATCTCCACTTACACGCCTACTTCCCGGTCGGGATGGGCTTCTAACTGCGTCTCACTGATCACTGTAGGTCACGCAGACTGCTCGACCGACGCCGCACATACAACATCTGCAGCCTGCCGGCAAGGACGCCCAGGACATACCCTGCTTCTGACTCGCTATGAGAGCGTCGTGGGCCACAGCCTATGCGACGTCGCCGGGATTAGGTAAGCTGAAAAATACGATGCAGACTTGGCCGCCGCGCATCTGCTTGGCAGGGATTTGGCGGCAGGTCTTTCGGCGGCCAGCGGTGACGCGCTTCTGCCGATACTGGATCGAGAGCTTAATGCCGATGTGGAAAGTCTTCTCACCGAGCAGCTTTCTCGCGCAGGACGAATGGCCGGCGTTCCCAGGGAGGATGAGTTCCAGAAAATGCGATCACTGCTCCAACGTTTTCGGGCCGGCCTGAATGAGGGATGGCACATCCATCGATAACCAGATCGAAATCCCGCAGTCGTTCATGGTCATGTATGTCACCCCCGGACACACCAGGCCGAACGCTTCTCATGAAGGCATACTGGATCGCTACGAACGGTGCGAGGATATGGCCTGCATCCTGGCTGAGCATGCCCAGACCATGGCATTCAAGGAAAACTTCTCCGAACAGGAAGTGCTGAGGCACTGCCACCAGGGATTGCTGGCCGATGCGTCCAACTTCACCGCAAAGGAGTCCGACTGGGTCATTCGAAGATTGGCTGAACTGTTGGGATGGACTCCCCTTGAACTCGGAGATGTCAGCGGTAGGATGTGAACTCGCGACTTCAACAGTCCCCTGATCTCAATGTCTGTTCAAGCCAATCGACGTCCCTGGTTCCAGACAACCACCTTCACCTACAGGATGAACATGATCAAACCGTTGCAGCTTCTCGCTCCTGCACTATTGCTGGCAACTCCCTGCCTGGCCCAGGCAGAGACCATCGGTTGCGCGACCACCGCATGGAAACTTATCGGAGCCAACCACAAAGTGTGTGTGGAAGCCTTTCATGATCCCAAAGTGCCGGGCGTCACTTGTCACGTCAGCCAGGCCAGAACCGGCGGGCTATCGGGTACGTTTGGATTGGCCCAGGATCCGTCGCAGTTTTCCCTGGCTTGCCGTCAAACCGGACCCATCACCGTTCCGGCCAAGCTGCCTGAGGAAGAAACCGTGTTCTCGGAGGACACATCGATCCTGTTCAAGGAAACGCGGATTCTGAGGATGTGGGATGCGGCCAACCGGACTCTCATCTATCTGGCCATCAGTCGCAAGCTGATCGAGGGCGCACCGGCCAACAGCATTTCCACGGTGCCGGTGATGCCGTGGGGAAGCAAGCCGTAAGTGCCTCCATCCGAGATCGGACCACCAACCGACCTTGGCCGAGTTCGGATTTTGACCGAAGCGAGCGGTGAAGCAACCCGCGCTGAAGACTGACCATGGCGATCCCGCGTTGACGCGCGAAAGGATGCTGCCCCATTCCGTTCCCAGGAATCGCGTTCATACTCCCATCCGATTGGGGGATACTCCTGATCGTTGAGCCCGCCCCCTGGCTATTTTCAAGGCAAGCTCAATCTGATGCTCGATTAATATCGGCCATACCGGGAGCCAGACGATGCCACAGACAAGCGATACTCATTCAAAGACTGTTGGCTATATCCTTTGGCTGTTCGGGTTCACCGGTGCCCATCGCTTCTATTACGGTAAGCCCGTGACCGGAACCATCTGGTTATTTACCTTGGGCCTGCTCGGCGTCGGGTGGTTGATAGACATCTTCCTGATTCCGTCAATGGACCGTCAGGCTGATCTCAGATTCCGGGCAGGCAAGGTCAACTATTCCGTCGCCTGGATTCTGCTGGCCTTCCTAGGGTTTTTCGGGATCCATCGGATGTACATGGGCAAGTGGGTCACTGGCATTCTGTACCTCTGTACATTCGGCCTTCTGGGCATCGGTTATCTTTACGACTTCTGGACACTCAACGACCAGATCACCGTCGTGAACGCTTCAAAGTGAAGTGGCAACACCATGCCAAGACAACCGAAGCGCCGCGGCCCAAAACAATATCTCGTCCGCTAGGCTACGATGATGGAATGGCGGACATCGCTGTCGGTCCGGGTTGACAGGCAGCGCGGCATGCTCCTGGCCCGAGCGACACTTCATTGCGTCGAATTCCGGGGACGGCTGGACGGGGCCAGGTCAACGGCAACAGGCAAGGGAACACCCTGCATACACGGCGAAACATATGTTCTTTGGACATCGTGTAGTCTCACCGGATGATTTCCCGCAAATACCTATACCTGATCGCGCTGGCGCGAGAAAAGCACTTCGGTCGTGCGGCGGTGGCCTGCAATGTTTCGCCCTCAACACTTTCGGCGGCGATTCGTGATCTGGAAACGGAACTTGGCGTCGCTGTGGTCGAGCGCGGCAAGCAGTTCGCCGGCCTGACGCCGGAAGGACGCAGTGTGGTCGAATACGCCCGGCGCATGGCGGCCAGCACCGAGAGCCTCAAGCAGGAACTGGCATCGTTGCGTGATGGCCTTACCGGGCGCTTGCGGCTGGGCGTTATACCGACTGCCCTTACCGCTGTCGCCTCACTGACCGCATCATTTGCTCGGCGCCACTCGCTGGTCACCGCGGAGGTGCTTTCGCTTGCCACCGACGAGATCCTGGCTCGTTTGCGCCGGTTCGAACTCGATGCCGGCGTCGTCTACGTGGAATCGGCGCAGGTCGCCGGTCTAAGCATTGTCCCTGTCTGGCGGGAGAGCCATGTGTTGCTGACCGGTGTCGATGGCCGCTTTGCCGGTCGCAAGACGGTCAGCTGGGCCGAGGCGGCCAGCGTTCCCCTTTGCCTGCTGACGCCCGATATGCAGAACCGCAAAACCATCGATGCCGTCTTTGCAAGAGTCGGGGCTACCGTCGCACCGATGCTCGAGACCAATTCCATCGTCAGTATCTTGGCCCACGTCGGTTCGGGCCACTGGTCGTCGATCGTGCCGCGTAGCGTGCTCGAACAGGTCGGTACACCACCCGGAGTGCTTGCCATTGAGTTGATCGAACCGTCGGTCGATTGGGCCACGGGTTTGGTCACCCTGACACGCGATCCTCAGCCGCCAATGGTGGCATCTCTGGTGGCCGAAGCTTGGGCGTTGGCGGAGACGTTCGAGAAATCCGCATAGACCTTCGGTTTTTCCCGCTTCCCCTTTTATCGCAGTGGGGTTACAAAGCGGCATGGAAAACCTTGGCACTGTCTTGCGCATCGTCGCCGCGAAACAAACGGTGCCCGGCGCGCTGCTGCCGATTCTGCATGAGATCCAGGAAGAGCTCGGTTACATCCCGACCGAGTCCGTGCCCCTGATCGCTAAGGAACTCAATCTCTCTCGCGCCGAAGTGCATGGCGTCATTACCTACTACCATCATTTTCGCCAGACACCGCCAGGCCGCCACGTGATCCGCGTCTGCTGCGCCGAGGCCTGCCAGGCGGTCGGTGGCGAAGCGCTGGCGGATCACGCCAGGGCGCGATTGGACGGCAGCGACCTGACCCTGGAGCCGGTATATTGTCTTGGCCTGTGCGCCATCGGCCCGGCGCTGCAGATCGACGAGGCGATACTGCACGCTCGCGTCACGCCGGAACAATTCGACGCACTGATGGACGCCCTGGAGGCGGACCGATGAGCATTACGGTCTACGTTCCCGGCGATGCAGCCGCGTTGGCTCTCGGTGCCGGTCCCGTCGCTGCGGCCATAGTCGCCGAGGCCGCAAGGCGCGGAATCGACATTTGCCTCGTGCGTAATGGTTCGCGTGGCATGTTCTGGCTCGAACCTCTGGTCGAAGTGTCTACCCCGCGGGGCCGCATCGCCTACGGCCCCGTAACTGCCTCCGACGTGCCCAGCCTTTTCGCAGCCGGCTTCCTGAGCGGTGGCACCCACTTGTTACATCTGGGCGTTACCGACGAGATGCGCTGGCTCAAACGTCAGCAACGCCTCACCTGCCGGCGCATCGGCGTGGTCGATCCGCGCTCGCTGGACGACTACCTGGCCCATGGTGGTGGCGAGGGTTTGAGCCTTGCGCGCGGCATGACGCCGGAGGCGATAGTGCGTCAGGTCACCGACTCGGGCCTGCGCGGTCGCGGCGGCGCAGCCTTTCCCGCCGGCATCAAGTGGCAGACCGCGCTCGATACCCCTGCGACACAGAAGTACATTGTCTGCAATGCGGACGAGGGCGATTCCGGCACCTTCTCCGACCGGCTGCTGATGGAAGGCGACCCGTTCCAGTTGCTCGAAGGCATGGCCATCGCGGGACTCGCGGTAGGCGCCACCATGGGCTACATCTACGCCCGCTCCGAATATCCGTACGCCATCGCCGCGCTGAATGCGGCACTCGATGGCGCGCGGGATTGGCTCGGCGATTTCAGAGTCGAAGTGCGCAAGGGAGCCGGCTCCTACGTCTGCGGCGAGGAAACCGCGCTGCTCGAAAGCCTGGAGGGCCGCCGCGGCATCGTCCGCGCCAAACCGCCGCTGCCGGCGATCAGCGGCCTTTTTGGTCAGCCGACGGTAATCAACAACGTCATCACCCTTGGCAGCGTACCGGATGTCCTGGCGCGTGGAGCCAGCCGCTACCGCGAGCTCGGCTGCGGTCGCTCGCGAGGCACGCTGCCGTTCCAGCTGGCCGGCAACATCAGGTGCGGTGGATTGGTCGAAGTGCCCTTCGGCCTCACATTGCGTGAGCTGCTTTACGACTTCGGTGGCGGCTCGCGTTCGGGCCGGCCGCTGCGTGCGGTGCAGGTCGGCGGACCGCTGGGTGCTTACCTGCCCGAAGCGCAGTTTGACACCGTGCTCGACTACGAGGCCTTTGCCGCTATCGGGGCCGGACTCGGTCACGGAGGCATCGTCGCCTTCGACAACACGGTGGACATGGCGCGGCAGGCCCGCTATGCAATGAAATTCTGCGCCATCGAATCCTGCGGAAAATGCACGCCCTGCCGCATCGGTTCCACGCGCGGCGTCGAGGTCATCGATCGAATCCGCGGCGGACAGACGGAACAGGTGGAACTTCTACGCGACCTCTGCGAAACGATGACTCACGGCTCGCTGTGCGCCATGGGAAGCATGACGCCTATCCCAGTATTGTCGGCACTTGATCACTTCCCAGAGGATTTCGCATGAACGCGCGCGGTGAACTCGACTTTGGTACGCCAAGAGTCGGCGCTGGCGATACGGTGACCCTGGACATCGACGGCCAAGCGGTCACTGTCCTGGCAGGCGCCTCACTGATGCGAGCCGCCGTTGAAGCCGGCGTGATGGTGCCCAAGCTGTGTGCCACCGACTCGCTCAAGGCATTCGGCTCCTGCCGCCTGTGTCTGGTCGAGATCGAGGGACGGCGAGGCTACCCGGCATCGTGCACCACTCCCGCCGAAGCCGGCATGAAGGTGCGCACGCAGTCGCCGCAGTTGGCGAAGCTGCGCCGCAACGTAATGGAGCTGTACATCTCCGATCACCCGCTGGACTGCCTGACCTGCTCCGCCAACGGCAACTGCGAACTCCAGACCATGGCCGGCGTGGTCGGCTTGCGTGAAGTGCGCTATGGCGCAGGTAACGCAAGCCCCGGCGAGAATCATTTCACCGATCCGATCAGGGATGAATCAAATCCCTACTTCAGCTACGACCCGGGCAAGTGCATCGTCTGCAACCGCTGCGTGCGCGCCTGCGAGGAGCGGCAGGGCACGTTCGCGCTGACCATCACCCGGCGCGGCTTCGAGTCGCGCGTGACGGCCGGGCAGGGCGAGAGTTTCATGGAGTCGGATTGCGTATCCTGCGGCGCCTGCGTCATCGCCTGCCCGACGGCGACGCTGATGGAAAAGACAGTCATCAAACAAGGCCAGGCCGAGCGCAGCGTGACCACTACCTGCGCATATTGCGGCGTCGGTTGCGGCTTCCGCGCCGAGGTGCAGGGGACGGATGTGGTGCGCATGGTGCCGTGGAAGGACGGCCGCGCCAACGAGGGCCATGCCTGCGTCAAGGGCCGTTTCGCCTGGGGTTACGCGACGCACCCGGACCGCGTCACGAAGCCGATGATCCGGGCGAAGATCAACGATCCGTGGCGCGAGGTGTCATGGGATGAGGCCCTGACACATGCGGCTTCGGAGTTCCGCCGCATCCAAGACAAGGCGGGGCGCAATTCGATCGGTGCCATCGTTTCCAGCCGCTGCACCAATGAGGAGGATTACCTGGTGCAGAAGCTGGTGCGTACCGCCTTCGGCAACAACAACGTAGACACCTGCGCCCGCGTCTGCCATTCACCGACCGGCTACGGCCTCAAGCAGACCCTGGGCGAGTCGGCCGGCACGCAGACCTTCAAATCGGTCGAGAGGGCCGACGTCATAGTCGTGATTGGCGCCAACCCGAGCGACGGCCACCCGGTGTTCGCTTCGCGCCTCAAGCGCCGCGTGCGCGAAGGAGCGCAGCTGATCGTGATTGATCCACGCGTTATCGATCTGGTGAATTCGCCCCACATCAAGGCCACCTATCACCTGAAGCTGAAGCCCGGCACCAACGTCGCCGTGCTGTCTGCCATGGCGCATGTGGTCGTCACAGAGGGCCTCCTGGACGAGACCTTCATCAACGAGCGTTGCGACGCCAAGGCCTTCGCCGACTGGCGCGAGTTCGTCGCGCGCCCGGCCAATTCGCCCGAGGCTTTGGAGGCCGCCAGCGGTGTACCGGCAGGCGCCGTGCGCGGCGCGGCGCGGATGTATGCCCGTGCTGTAAACGGCGCGATCTATTACGGCCTCGGCGTTACCGAGCACTCCCAGGGCTCGACCGCCGTGATCGCGATTGCCAATCTCGCCATGGCTACGGGCAACGTCGGCCGCGAGGGCGTCGGCGTCAATCCCCTGCGCGGACAGAACAACGTGCAGGGTTCCTGCGACATGGGCAGCTTCCCGCACGAGCTGCCAGGCTACCGCCATGTCTCCGATACGCTTACCCGCGAGCTGTTCGAGCACGACTGGGGCGTGGCAATCCAGCCCGAGCCTGGGCTGCGCATTCCCAACATGCTCGATGCGGCAATCGATGGCTCCTTCCTCGGCCTCTACTGCCAGGGCGAGGATCCGGCACAGTCCGATCCCAACACGCATCACGTGGTCGCCGCGCTGTCCGCCATGGAATGTGTGGTGGTGCAGGACCTCTTCCTCAACGAGACGGCGAAGTACGCCCATGTCTTCCTGCCCGGCGCCTCCTTCCTCGAAAAGGACGGTACCTTTACCAACGCCGAGCGGCGCATCTCGCGCGTGCGCCGGGTGATGCCGCCGCTGGCCGGCATGGCCGACTGGGAAGTGACTGTGGCGCTGGCCAAGGCGCTGGGCTACGCGATGCACTACGCGCACCCGAGCCAGATCATGGACGAGATCGCGCGCCTGACCCCGACGTTTACGGGGGTCAGCTACGACAAGTTGGAACGCGCCGGCAGCCTGCAATGGCCCTGCAACGACGAGGCGCCGGACGGCACGCCGACCATGCATGTCAGCAGCTTCGTGCGCGGCAAGGGACGTTTCCTGATCACCCAGTACGTGCCGACCGACGAAAAGGTGACGCGCCGTTTTCCGCTGCTGCTGACCACCGGCCGCGTGCTTTCGCAATACAACGTCGGCGCGCAGACTCGCCGTACTGCCAACACCGACTTTTACGGGGCCGATCTTCTGGAGATCCATCCCCACGACGCCGAGGAGCGCGGCATTCGCGACGGCGATCACGTCGGCATCGAGTCGCGCGCCGGCCGCACCACGCTACCGGTGACGATCACCGAACGGGTGCACCCCGGCGTGGTCTACACCACATTCCACTTCCCCGAATCCGGAGCCAACGTGATCACCACCGACAACTCCGACTGGGCCACCAACTGTCCCGAGTACAAGGTCACCGCGGTTCAGGTATCGCGGCTCGTCGACGCATGAAGCCAATCGCCAGGCAGACTGTATGGCGGGAAGGTGCAAGCCAACCCGACGACCTGGCCGAGGAGACGCCGGTCGCCTTCGAATACAATGGCATCAGCCACGCAGTGATGCTGGCAACGCCCGCCGACCTTGAGGATTTCGCCGTCGGTTTCAGTCTGTCGGAAGGCATCGTTGCGCGCCGGCAGAACATCTTTGATATCGGCATTGTCGAGGCGGATGCCGGCATCACATTGCAACTCGATATCGCCAGCGAAGACTTCGTTCGCCTCAAGGAACACCGTCGCAGCCTTGCCGGGCGCACCGGCTGCGGCCTGTGCGGGGCCGAGAGCCTGGGACAGGTGATGCGCGACCTTGCGCCATTGCCACCGGCGGCGCCGTTTCCATTGGATGCGCTCTACGCAGGTATGCGCCGGCTGCCCGCAGTGCAAGTCCTGCAACAGGCAACCGGGGCCACCCACGCTGCCTGTCGCGTCCACCGCGATGGCATGATCAGCTATGTCCGCGAGGATGTCGGCCGCCACAACGCGCTGGACAAGACCCTCGGCGCGCTGGCGCGGGGTGGCGTCGCGGTAGCCGACAGCGCGCTGGTCATCACCAGTCGCGCCAGTTTCGAGATGGTGCAGAAGGCCGCCGCGCTGGGTGTCGGCACCCTCGCCGCCGTTTCGGCGCCGACTGCACGTGCGGTGCGTTTGGCGGAAAGCTTGAGTCTTACTCTGATCGGATTCCTCCGCGAGGATGCCTGCGTGATCTATAGCGGAAGCAAGACTACGTTGGAACAACGTGCATGAGCCCCGATACCCTGATCAGGATGGCCAATCAGATCGGCGTTTTCTTCGAGGCCATGCCGGATCGCGAACAAGCAGTCGGGGACATTGCCAACCACCTTCGGCACACTTGGGATCCACGAATGCGGACACAACTTCTGGCCACACTGGGCGGGGCGAAGGAAATGAAACTCAAGCCGCTGGTGCGCGATGCGTTGAAGGCGCTCGGCCATGCGGATGCGGACTGACGGAGTGACATTCCTTGCGGGTAATCGCTATCGGCGCCAAACCAGGCACCGGTTGTTCGACGGCATCGCGCGATCTTCAAGCAGTTTCAGTCCGGCCTTGCCGGCCAGTGCATCCACTGCTTCAAAGTCACGTATACCCTGGTGAGCGCCGCTTTGTTTCAGCCAGCGGTCAAAGGCGGCGTTGCTCTCGCTGGTGAACCGGCCGCCGTAATTGAAGGGCCCGTAGACGATGAGCATGGCGTCGCCGGTCATCACCTCGGGCAGACGGACGAATAGGTGCTCCACCTCGCTCCAGCTCATGATGTGCAAGGTGTTGGCGCTGAAAATCGCGTCATAGCATTGTGTCGGCCATGCCCCCATGACGTCGAGATCGAGTGGGACCGGAGTATTGGGCAATTCCGTCTCGTCCAGCCAAGCCTGGATGCCGGCCAGACTTTCCATGCGGTCCGAAGTTTGCCAGATCAGATGGGGCATCGCTGCGGCAAAGAAGATCGCGTGCTGACCCGAGCCGCTGCCAATTTCCAGCACATTGCGGCGATCCGCAAAATGGTCGCGCAGCACCCCGAGGATCGGTTCGCGGTTGCGCAGGCAGGACGGTGCATCTGGCTTTTCCATGAAGGGAACAGGCATTTCTCTCAAAGACTTGTACTATTCAGCAAACTCGGCGATGTCGGCAATAGGGGTAATTACCTAGGCTGTCGCAGGTTATTCCTGATTGACCCGGTAAAACCTCTTGTTAGAGTTGCGTTGCACAATAGACAAAGAGATGTGGGCACTATGAACTCGGGAGGCGACATGCTCTTGCTCGCGCTGGTGGCCCTCGGTGGTTCGCTCGTGGCCGCTCTGACGCTGCTCGGAGTGCTGCTGCTACGCCTGCGGGAAGCGGAGCGCAGGGTGAGCGAAAAGGAAACCACGCAAGAGAGTGTGCTCGACCGCCTTCAGGAGAATGAATACCGGCTGCGCACCATCATCGAATCCGAACCGGAGTGCGTGAAGCTGCAGGCAGAAGACGGCACCGTTCTTGAAATTAATCCGGCGGGCTTGCGACTGGTCGATGCCAATCAGGCTGCTGACATCGTGGGGCGGCAGATCTACTCAATTGTTGCTCCGGAGTGTATCGAGTCCTATCGGGAGAATATGAGGCGCGTGTTTGCGGGCGAAGCCTTGGTCTACGAGTTCAAGGCGATCACGTTGAGGAACCGGATTGCCTGGATGGAAACCCATGCCGCGCCGCTGCGTGACGCACGTGGCAATATCTATGCGTTGCTAGGAATAACGCGCGACATCACCGAGCACAAGCAGGCTGAGGAGCAGGCTCGGCGGCATCAGACCGAACTGGCGCGGGTGGCACGGCTGTCCACCATGGGAGAAATGGCAACCGGGATCGCCCACGAACTCAACCAGCCGTTGTCGGCAATCGCCAACTTTTCCCGCGGCTGTATCCGCCGCCTGCGTTCCGGTGGCATGAGTCCGAACGAGTTGATCGAACCTCTGGAGGAGGTCTGCGCGCAGGCTGAACGCGCCAGCGACATTCTTCGTCATGTGCGCGACTTCGTGCGCAAGAGCGAATCGCAATTGAAGCCCATGGACGTCAATCAGATCGTGCGCGCGGTGATCAAATTCACCGAGCATGAGGCACGCCAATACCGCACGCTGGTGCGTCTGGAGCTCGACCCTCATCTGCCGAAGGTCCTGGCGGATGCGATCATGATCGAGCAGGTCGTCTGCAACCTGGTGCGCAATGCCGTGGAGGCCATGGTGGAAGCGAACTCGCAGCGGCGCGAGGTGGTGATTCACACCCGCCGTTTCGCTGCGCAGGCGGTGGAGGTCGAGATCGCCGACACCGGTCCCGGCATCGACGCTACCGTGATCGATCAGATTTTCGACCAGTTCTTTACCACCAAGCGCGAGGGGGTGGGAATGGGGCTGGCGATCAGCCAATCTATCGTCGAAGCCCATGGCGGGCGGATGCGGGCGGAATCGGGTCGGGATGGGGGCGCCATCCTACGCTTCACCTTGCAACTCAGCGAACAGCAGGCGCACAAGCGTGAACGAGCCGACAGTCTTCATAGTTGACGACGATCTGGCGGTCGCACGCAGCCTTCATTGGCTGATCGATACCGTTCGGCTGCGGGTCGAGACCTTCTCCTCGGCCCAAGCGTTTCTCGACGGCTTCGACGCGTCGAAGCCGGGTTGTCTGGTCCTCGATGTGCGCATGCCGGGCATGAGCGGCCTGGAGTTGCAGGAACGTCTGGCCGCTCAACGCATCAACATCCCGATCATCTTTATCACCGGTCACGGCGACGTGCAGATGGCGGTGCGGGCAGTTCAGGCCGGCGCGTTCGATTTCGTCGAGAAGCCCTTCAACGATCAGGATCTGCTCGACCGCATCCAGAAGGCCATCGCTTGCGATGCCGGGCGGCGCGACCGGGAAGCGCAGCAAACAGGATTGAAGGCACTATTCGCCAGCCTGACCCCGCGCGAGAACGAGGTGATGGAAATGGTCGTCGCGGGAATGTCGAACAAGGCGGTGGCCAACGTGCTCGGCCTCAGTGCGAAGACCGTGGAGGTCCATCGCGCCAAGGTCATGGAGAAAATGCGCGCCCGATCCGTGTCCGACTTGGTGAAGATGGCGATGCAGCGAGAGGCCTGGTCGAAGGCCTGAGCCAGCCAGGAGACCACTATCCGCTCAGTACGGCAGATAGTGGTCAACCAGCAGCGCGGCAAACAGCAGCGTGAGATACACAATCGAGAAGCGAAAGCTTCGTTGCGCGACGCGGTCGCTGTAATGGCGCCAGACACACCAGGCGTAGCGAATGAACATGACGTTGAGGGCGGCGGCGGCGAAAAGATAGAACCAGCTGCTCATACCGATAACGAAGGGCATCAGCGTCACCAGCGCGAGGCCCAGCGTGTAGGCGAAGACGCTGCGCTGCGTGTATTCGCGCCCGTGCACCACAGGCAGCATTGGCAGATTGGCATCCGCATACTCGTGGGCGCGATACAGCGCCAGCGACCAGAAGTGCGGCGGCGTCCAAACGAAGATGATGAGGAACAGCAGCCAGGCCTGTTCCGGCGTCTGCCCGGTCACCGCGGCCCAGCCCAGCACCGGCGGCATGGCGCCGGAGGCGCCGCCGATCACGATGTTCTGCGGCGTCAGCGGCTTGAGGATCACGGTGTAGATCACGGCGTAGCCAACGAAGGTCGCCAGCGTCAACCACATGGTCAGCGGATTGACGAACGCGTGAAGCACCGCTAGGCCGAGGCCTCCAATCGCAGCGGAAACCAGGAAGGTCTCCGTCACATTGACCTCGCCGCGCGGTAGCGGGCGGCCCCGGGTGCGCGCCATGATCGCGTCAATCTGGCGCTCGATCAGGCAGTTCACTGCGGCGGCGGACCCCGCCACCAAGGCAATGCCAAGGGTCGCCGTCAGCAGCACTCCCAAGGGCACCATCCCGGACGTGGCCAGCAACATGCCGATCACGGCGCAAAACACAATCAGGGATACGACCCGTGGCTTGGTCAGGCGGAGGTAGCGTTGCAGGCGTTCGGCGGAAGCGGGTCTGACGAGAATGATTTCGCTCATGACATGACTCCTGGACAGAATGCATGGATGGCGCCAGTCTGATGGCACGTCGGTCACCGATCAATAGGGAAGAACCTTGGTTCGCCTAGGTAAACATCCCAATTGCCCGGCACACTGGCGCGGCATATCGTTCGGCTACAAAAAGCGGATTCCCGACGGGTGCTGAAAGAAAACGTCGAGGCTATGCGCGGCAGGCTCGTCCGGCCGCACCGATCGATCGCACGAGGAGACTATCAACATGCTGGACTTTTTATTCACGGGTTGGGGGGCGTTCTGGATGACTCTCTTCATGCTGGTTCCGTTCGCATTCATGTTCTTCTACGTGATCCACAGGAAAAGCGTCGTGGATTCCGGGCCGAGCGGCAGCCCAGACAAGAAGATGTCGCGTCTCGAAGGAATCTGGCTGACCGTCGTGTTCGTGGTCTTTGTTGGTGTCAATCTCGCCAGTCTGAAATTCATGCCGACCATCGCCAGTGCCCATGCGGCGACCACTCGCACCGATATCCAAAACATCGATCTGTCGGCGAAATCCTGGGCCTACGAACTGTCCAGCCGGGAAATCGAGGCAGGACGGCCGGTGCGCTTCTCCGGACGGAGCACCGACACCATGCACGGCTTCGCGGTGTACCACCCGGACGGTCGGATGCTGTTCACCATGATGCTGATGCCGGGACTGAGCAAACCAACTTCGCTGGTGCATACCTTCAACGAGCCGGGGAAGTACAAGGTGCGCTGCCTGGAATACTGCGGCGTCGCACATCACGCGATGCAGGACGAACTGACAATTGTCAAGAGCAACTGACCGCATCCGATCCGAAGGAGGACACATCATGAGCATCGCCAGCACAATCATTCAAAACACGCCGATCTTCGGCAAGATGTTTACCGTCGACAAGAGTACCGGACTGGAGGAAATCAACGCCTGGCCGGCCCTGATGATCATGGCCTCATTCGTCTGGCTGGCCGTCGCCGGGCTGCTCGGTTTCGTCATGCCGGCGACACAGATCTTCGATCTCGACACCGGCCACTTCTACACCACCCTGACCCTGCACGGCGCGGCGCTGGCCTTTCCGTTCTCGTTCCAGCTCATGATGGGCGTCGGTTTGCACCGCTCCGGCGGCTGCGTCGGCAAGGCGGTCACCGGCGTGTTTCCGGCGCTAGCCTTCATCACCATGAACCTGGGTGCAGCCCTGCTAACCGTTGCCGTGCTGATGGGCCTCAAGGTCAGCCTGATCGTCATGTACCCGCTGCCCATTGTCGGGGCGCAGATGGGCATCTGGAGCATGAATTCGGTCATTCTCGGCTTTACCGGCATTTACCTAGTCCTCGCGTGCATGATCCTGTGCTATCCGATACTGGTGCTCAAGATGCTCTTCTTCGGCACCAAGCGCCCCGAGCTCGTGCTTTCCGAGCGTTCGCTCAATGATCCCGGGATGGTAGGCATGACGCTGTCGGCGCTGACCCTGCTGATCGCCGGGACGCCGCTGGTGATCGTCGGCACCACTGTGCTCTTCGCGCTATACGGCGTCATCCCGATGACGATGGCCGCCTGGGCGACGGAGCCGGTGGTGTTTCAGTATGCCTTCTTCATCTTTGCGCACAATCTGATGGAGGCGATGGCGCTGATGGTGATGAGCGCCATGTATGCCACGCTGCCGCTCTACCTTGCCGATGGTACGCGCAAGCTGTTCAGCAACCGGATCGCCAACGCGGCGCTGTGGATCCTGCTGCTGACCTCGATCACGTCCTTCCTGCACCACTTCATCACTTTGTACCCGAACCAGCCGGCCAGCCTGTCCTACTGGGGCAACATCATGAGCTGGGGCACCGGCATCGGCGCGGCGCTGAGCATTTTCACCGTTCTCGCCACGGTCTGGCAGCATGGCCTGCGGGCCGAGCCCGGCATCATCGCGGTACTGGCCGGCTTCGTGCTATACATCCTCGATGGCGCTAGCGCGATGGTTACTTCGAACATTGCCTGGGCGTTCCAGTTGCACGGCACGATGTGGCAAAGCGGGCATACCATGACCGTGATCGTGGCGATGTCGATGATGTGGATGGGTGTCCTGTATCACCATTACCCCGTCATTACCGGGCGCAAGCTCGACCCCGTGCTGGGCGTCTGGTTCGTCCGCCTTTTCGCGGTCGGCGGCATCGGTGCGGCGCTGTCGATGCTGGCTGGAGGTGCAGCCGGTATGCCGCGCCGCTTCGCGGCATGGAATCAGGAAGGCTGGATGATTTATGGCAACCTGATCCTGTTCTTCGGCCTGATACTCGGCGCGTCGTTCGTGGTCTATGCCTACAGCCTCCTGAAGTCCCGCGACATCAGTTCGCCGGTCGTCCATCAGGTTGCCGCAGCGTAGTCGAAGCGACGGAAAGGCGCCCGCCAGGTAGCGGGCGCTTTTTTTTTGGACTCCGCGGCCTTCCCGGCGGAGAATGCGCATGTGTCGCCGACGTACACATTGACCGCACAAGGATAGTCATGCACTGCAAGCTATGTGGCCTGCCGACTCCCAAGCCGCCGATCAGGGATGACGGTCACGAGTTCTGCTGTCATGGCTGCCGCGAGGTTTATCGCTGCTTCGGCGACGAGATCTTCGCCGCTGGCGCGCCCGCCGTGACCCCGGATACCTTGCCGCAGGGCCGCGAAGCCTACCTCTGGATCGACGGGATGCATTGCGCCTCCTGCGAATTCCTGATCCGGAAAATCGCCCTGCGGACTCGTGGCATTCTCGATGCGGCATCAAGCTACGCCACAGCCACGGCAAAAATTATCTACGACCCGGAATTGATCGCCGAGTCCGAACTGCCCGCGATTATCGGCCGCTCGGGTTACCGCGCCCGGCTGCGCGGCGATGCGGCACCCGAATACGACGAGCGTCCCGATCTGCTGCGCCTGCTGACGGCGGGTTGTCTGGCCTCCATCGTGATGATGTTTTCCATGCTGTTCGTGTACCCGATCCATGGCGGCTTCCTGCTGCCTGACGATTACGGGGCGATGCACTGGCTGGCCTTCGAGGCGACACCTCTGGCGCTCTTTGTGCTGAGTTCGGTGCTGGTCTTCTACGTCGGCTGGCCGATACTGCGCGGGGCATGGACGGGCGTGCGAGTCGGCATGCTGAACATGGACGCCCTGCTCGCGCTGTCCATTCTTGCGGCCTACGGCTACAGCGTGGTCCAGCTGTTCCACAATCCGCTCGATTTGTACTTCGAGGTGGCGGGCACGCTGGTGGCAATCGTCACTATCGGCCGTTATCTCGAGCGGACGGCGAGGGTGCGCGCCACGCGGGAGCTCAAGGGCATCATGCAGGGCTGGTCGCCACGGGCCTGCGTGCTGAGGGACGGCAAGTACGAGATTTGCAATCTGGATGAACTGGTGCCGGGCGACCACATCTTCGTGCGCCAGGGCGAAACGCTTCCGGTCGATGGAACCATCGTCGGCGGCCAGGGGGCGATCGACGAATCGCTGATGACAGGGGAACCTTTTCCGGTGTCGCGCTCCACAGGGCAGAAAGTGCTCGGTGGCAGCATCCTGCTCGAAGGCAAGCTGGAAATCGAGACCGGGCCGGAAGTCGAATGTCGCCTGGAGAATCTGGCCCGAATACTGTGGAACGCGCAGAGTTCCACCGCGGGAATTCAAAGCGGCGTCGATCGTCTCGCCCGCATTTTCGTGCCGGCGGTGGTCGTGCTGGCGATGCTGGTGGGGCTCGGCTTCCATATCGGCGGCGCGCCGCTCGAAAAGACGCTGCTGGCGAGCCTGGCGACGCTGATCGTGTCCTGCCCCTGCACCTTCGGCCTGGCGATTCCCCTAACCACCGCGGCCGCCATCAGCGCGGCGCTGCGGCGCGGCATCATCGTTACCAGCGCCGACCTGTTCGAGAAGGCGCCGCACATCGACACCCTGGTCTTCGACAAGACCGGAACGCTGTCAACCGGCGCCATGACCGTAATCGATGTGATCGGATCAGCCGACCTTGTCGCCCGCGCCGCAGCCGTCGAGCGACACTCGCCGCACCCGGTGGCCCGCGCGATTGCGAGGCTGGATGCCGGCCGCACCGGCAGCAATGTCGAAGTCCATCCCGGGCGCGGGGCACTTGCCAACGTTGGCGACCGGCGCGTGGCGGTCGGCAGCCGGGCGCTGTTTGCGACGCTGGGATGGGCAATCCCCGAAGCCCTGGCAAGTGAGGCCGAAAGGCGCGCGCCGGCGGAGAGCGTGCTGTCCTACGTTGGCTGGGATGGCAGTGCCGAGGGTGCCGTTGTCACGCGCGACCAGTCCCGTCCGGAGTGGGAGGCAGTCATCGCGCGCTTGCGCACGCGTTCTCGCGTCGTGCTGCTGACCGGCGCCGAACACTCCAACGGTTATGCCGAAGGTGTGGATGAAGTGCATGCCGGTGTGCCGCCCGAGGCCAAGGCGGCCGTCATTCGCCGTCTCAAGGCGGGCGGCACGGTGGCCATGATCGGCGACGGCAGCAACGACGCCTCCGCGCTGGCGGAGGCCGATCTTGGCATTGCCTTCGGCGTGCCCACGTCGCTGGCAGCCGAGGCAGCGGACGTGGTGATCCCCGGCGACCGACTGGAGCGCGTGGTGGATACGCTGGAACTGATCGCCGTGACGCGGCGACGCATACGGCAGAACCTAGGCTGGGCGCTGGCCTACAACGCGACGGCGATCCCACTCGCCATGGCCGGAATGCTCAATCCCCTGTTCGCCGCGCTGGCCATGTCTGCGAGCAGCCTGCTGGTGGTCTGGAATGCAGTGAGGCCGATCCTGCGTGATGAATCGAA
>DAIOGL010000018.1:5488-18341 GCA_036745235.1 Sulfuritalea sp. | reverse complement strand
TGACGATCGAGCCAGTCGAGTACCTGCCGAGCCTGGGGGACACCGTTTGTTTCGGCTTGCACGAGAAGGGCGCGAGCTTTTGCGGGATCCTTCTTCTCACCCACCCCGATGGCCCACAACCTGCCGGCGTTGAATTGCGCCGACCCGAGGCCTCTCTGCGCCGCAAGTTCGTACCAACGCATGGCCTCGTCCAGATTTCTGGCGGTGCCGCGTCCCATCTCGTGAATCTCGCCCAGATTGTTCTGCGCATCGGCGTCGCCGTGCTCTGCAGCCACTTTGTAGAGACGAATGGCTCGCGACACATCGACCGGCCCCCCCTGGCCGGACATCAGCAAATATGCCAATAGCGTCTGGGCGCGCGACCGCCCGAGACTCGCGGACTCGGTGAGATAGCCTCGCGCGCAGACAAAGTCCTTTTCCCTTCCGCCGAACTCCCCGAGACACCGACGTCCCATCCATTCCTGTGCCGCCGCATGCCCCCGCTGCGCTGCGCGCTCCATCTGTACCCATGCCTTCTCAGGGGAGGCCTCCATCAGGCACTGCGCGGCATGCCAGCCGGCAGGGGCCAGTCCCTCGGCAGCCGCCAGGAACTCGACACATGACTTGTCCGCGTCCTTTTCCAACATCACGCCACGGCCAAGAAGAAAGCCCATGGCCTGCCTGGCCTTCAGATCGCCCTTCTGCGCCATTTTCCGTATTTGCCCGCCCGTGTCGCGCAGATCCCTTTCCAGCTTTTGCGCCAGTTGCTGAGCCTTGTTGCGATCGCCCACCGCCTCTGCCTGCAGCAACAAGTCTACGAATGCCACTGCAGCGCGAGCCAAGCGTTCTCTGGCCGCCACGTCGCCCGGATTGCGGCTCACAATCCGGCGTGCTGCGGCGACTTCCGCATCCAGACTGACTTCATCCGTAAGAGCTGGAGCCATGGTGGTTCCGCTATTGCTCAGACTTGGCGCATTTGCTTTTGGCCCGGCCGTGATCCTGGTTTGCGCCTTCGCTTTCGCTCGTGACTTGGCTTTGGCGTGCGCTTTGGCCTTTATCCTGGCTTGCGCTTTGGCTTTGGCGACCGCCGCGGCCTTCACCTTCGCAGTTGCCTGGGAGGCGGTCTTGGTCTGGCCAAACACGTGCATTGGGGCCTGCGCCAGGCAGAACATCAGCAGGATGCAACTTGCTTTCCAAACCGGCATCATTGCGCGGGCGGAGCCGAATCAGGCAGACAGGGGCGGAATCAGACGCTTGGCAGTTGCCTGCAGGCGCACGGGATGCTTTAGAGCAGCAACATAGAGGCTCCAAAGCACAAGAAACGCGATGAACATTGCAAGTTCGGGCACGCCGTTGCGCTCGGCCGCTATGCCGACGACGCCATAGACAACCGAACATCCGGCCATGATCGTCACTACCTGATTGACGGAGTATCCCGCCTTCAGCAAGACATGGTGCATGTGCTGTTGATCCGCATGGAAGGGGCTCTTGCGTTGATGCAAGCGCAGCAGCATGACGCTGCCCATGTCCAGCAGGGGCACCGCCAGAATCCATACGGCTGTGATCGGGTGGATCAGTGACGTCGGCGAGCCGGCGAGCTTGACGCAGTACCAGGCGAGCAGCATGCCGATCACCATCCCGCCCGTATCCCCCATGAAGACCCGCGCCTTGGAGCGCCCCGGCAACCGGAAGTTGAGCGACAGGAACCCGACAATCGCCCCCGCGAACAGCGACAGTTCAAACACCAGGTCCTGCGAGTGCCCCGCCATCGCAACATAGCCCAGGAGCACCACGGGAACCAGGGAGACAGTGCCGGACAGCCCATCGAGACCGTCGATCATGTTGATCGCGTTCATGACGCCGACGAAGGAGATCACCGTCACCAGCAGCGACCACTTGCCGAGGTCGATCGTGCCCACTCCGATCAGATCGCCCAGATGCGTGACCCACACGGATGTGCCGGAAACTATAAGAACCGCGCCCAAAGCTTGCGCCACGAACTTCGCACGATGACTCAATTCGCGCGAGTCGTCTGCCACGCCAATGGTCGTTACCAGCAGCAATGCGGCAAGCAGACTCCAACTCCCGAAGGGAACGCTGCCTATTGAGATCTGCAGCACCAGGAGCGTCAGCAGCATCGCCAAGCCACCCACCAGAGGCGTGGGATGATCATGCACCTTGCGGTGCCCCGGATGGTCAATCAAACCCCAACGCGGCGCGAAGAGCATCAGACCCTTGGTCAGGCCCGCCGAAACTATCGGAGCCAGAACAATCAAGAGCCATTGTTCCCCTCCCGAAAACTCAAGCATGCTCCCCCTCTCCAAGCTATCCCCGACAGCGGCCATCTCAAGGTTGGGCGCGTTCGAACGACCACGCATTTTGGCTATTCTATCTCTTGAAGGTGTCGTCTCATCGAAGGAAAAACCGGGCAACAAAAAGGGCTTCGGTCTTTCGACGGAAACCCTTGCTGTACAAATGGTCGGGGTGGAGGGATTCGAACTCTCGACATCTTGCTCCCAAAGCAAGCGCGCTACCGGGCTGCGCCACACCCCGAACCGGGCCATTTTACCGAACCCGGTCCATGGGGGTCAATCGCATTCCGACAAGCCGAGTGAAAAACCTTGACTTGCGGTAGCCCTCCGTTTCGTTTATAAAGCCGGTTCTCCGAAAATACGGACTCTCTGCAATGGCTGAAGATCTGCTGCACAAGAAGCAATTCCCGCCCTACACCCCGAAGAAGGGTGAGGACTACATGAGCACGAAGCAACTTGCTCACTTTCGCGACATTCTCACGTCCCTCAAGGACGAACTGAGCGAGGATATCGAGCGCACGGTACATACCATGCAGGATGAGGCGACGGTGTTCGCCGATCCGAATGATCGCGCCAGCCAGGAATCCGACATCGCCCTCGAACTGCGCAACCGCGACCGGGAACGCAAGCTGATCAAGAAGATTGACGAATCGATTGCGCGCATCGAAAGCGGCGAGTATGGATACTGCGATTCCTGTGGCGTCGAAATCGGCCTCAAGCGCCTCGAAGCGCGCCCCACCGCCACGCTGTGCATCGACTGCAAGACACTCGAGGAACATCGCGAAAAGCAGGTCGGCAAGTAAGCGGCAGGCGACTGCAGAAGCATCAGCCAACAAAAAAGGACGCCGCGGCGTCCTTTTTTGTTGGCCGCGAATGAAGCCCTATTCGGCCGCGGGAGCAGGAGCGGCAGCTTCTGCAGCGATGGCCTTCATCGACAGCCGCACGCGGCCCTTGTCGTCGGTCTCAATGACCTTGACCTTCACTACCTGGCCTTCCTTGAGGTAATCGGCGACCGCATTGACCCGTTCAGTGGCGATCTGCGAAATATGCAGAAGACCATCCTTGCCCGGCAGCAGGCTGACGATGGCGCCGAAATCAAGCAGGCGCAGCACGGTACCTTCGTAGATGCGACCAACCTCAACCTCGGCAGTAATGTCCTCGATGCGCTTCTTGGCCATCTGTGCCGCATCGGCATTCACCGACGAAATGGTGATCGAGCCGTCGTCCTCGATATCGATCACGCAACCCGTCTCTTCGGTCAGGGCACGGATCACAGCGCCACCCTTGCCGATCACGTCGCGAATCTTTTCCGGATTGATCTTCATGTAAATCATGCGCGGCGCAAAGGTGGAAACCTCCTCGCGATGCCCGGACATCGAAGCCTTCATCTGGTTCAGGATGTGCAGACGCGCTTCCTTGGCCTGGGCCAGCGCAACCTGCATGATTTCCTTGGTGATGCCCTGGATCTTGATATCCATTTGGAGGGCAGTGATGCCTTCTTCGGTACCCGCCACCTTGAAGTCCATGTCGCCGAGATGATCCTCGTCGCCGAGAATGTCGGTCAGCACCGCAAAGCGGGGGCCTTCCTTGATCAGGCCCATGGCGATGCCCGCAACGTGAGCCTTGAGCGGCACGCCGGCATCCATCAGGGCCAGCGACCCGCCGCAGACCGAGGCCATCGACGACGAGCCGTTCGACTCGGTGATTTCAGACACAACGCGCATCGAATAGCCGAATTCCTCGGGCGACGGCAGCACCGCCAGGAGTGCGCGCTTTGCCAGGCGGCCGTGACCGATTTCGCGACGCTTCGGCGTGCCGACGCGTCCAGTCTCGCCCGTGGCATAGGGAGGCATGTTGTAGTGGAGCATGAAGCGATCGCGATATTCACCCTGCAGCGCGTCGATGATCTGCTCATCGCGGCCGGTGCCCAGCGTGGCGACAACCATCGCCTGCGTCTCGCCGCGCGTGAACAGGGCCGAACCGTGGGTGCGGGGCAGCACGCCGTTGCGGATCACGATCGGGCGTACGGTGCGCGTATCGCGGCCGTCGATGCGTGGTTCGCCGTTGAGAATCTGGCTGCGGACAATCTTGGCCTCCAGATCGAACACGGTGTTGCCGACGAGGTTCGAATCCGGTGCGTCCTCGACACCCTCGGTCAGGGCAGCGATGGTCTTCTTGGTGATTTCGCGGGTCTTCAGCGTGCGAGCCTGCTTGCTGGTGATGCGATAGGCCTCGCGCAGTTCGGCTTCCGCCAGTTCCGCGACGCGAGCGATCAGCGGCTCGTTCTTGGCCGGCGCCTGCCAGTCCCATTCCGGCTTGCCGGCAGCTTCCACCAGTTCGTTGATGGCCTTGATCGCCGCCTGCATCTGCTCGTGACCAAAGACCACTGCACCCAGCATGATCTCTTCAGACAACTGCTTGGCCTCGGACTCGACCATCAACACGGCGGACTCGGTTCCGGCAACGACCAGATCCAGTTGCGCGGTTTCCAGTTGGGTCTTGGTCGGGCACAGCACGTACTTGCCGTCGATGTAGCCGACACGGGCAGCGCCGATCGGGCCACTGAACGGAATCCCGGAAATCGCCATCGCGGCCGAGGCGCCCAGCATTGCCGGAATATCCGGATCGATTTCCGGGTTGCACGACATGACGGTGCAAACGACCTGCACTTCGTTGTAGAAAGCCTCGGGAAACAGCGGGCGCAGCGGACGGTCGATAAGCCGGCAGGTCAGGATTTCCTTCTCCGACGGACGTCCCTCGCGCTTGAAGAAGCCTCCAGGGATACGGCCGGCGGCATAGGATCGCTCTTGATAATCGACGGTCAGGGGAAAGAAATCCTGCCCGGGCTTGGCGTTCCTCGCGCCCACCACGGTAGCCAGCACGACCGTGTCTTCCATCGTAACCATGACGGCACCGCCAGCCTGGCGGGCAATTTCGGCAGTTTCAAGGGTGACCTTATGGTCACCGTAGGCAAAGCTCTTCTTGATCGGATTCAGCACAAAAATTCCTTTCAGCAAAAATTAAAAGCCGGCACAGCCCTCATGGCTGTACCGGCCTGTTCAGCCAGCCTGCGCGGTATCTGGCGCAAAGCGCATCGCGCGTTGGGAATGACCCAAAACGGCGCTTGTCAAAAAATTACTTGCGCAGACCAAGGCGCTCGATCAGCGAACGATAGCCATCGGCATTCTTGCGCTTGAGGTAATCCAGCAGCTTGCGGCGCTGGCTGACCATCATGAGCAGCCCGCGACGTGAGTGATGATCCTTGGTATGTGCCTTGAAGTGACCCGTCAGGTCATTGATGCGCGCCGTAAGCAGCGCCACCTGAACTTCGGGAGAGCCGGTGTCACCTTGGGCACGCTGGTAGTCGGTGACGATCTTGGCTTTGTCGGTAGTGGAAATTGCCATTGTGGTTTCCTTGCTGATCCTGTGATATTGGGCTCTTGGAGAACCATGAATTATAGCGTTTTGGATACTATCTAATCAAGCATTGAGCGTTAAATTGTGGTTCAGCCACCCGAGACAAGTCGCAGAGGCTGCAACCAGCCGTCGGCCAACTGCCGGCAGACGCCGATGAAAGCCTGTTCTGCGTCATAAACACGCAGCCTGGCACCCTCCGCGGCCTCCCAGCGAACCGCCTGACCGTGCCTCAGCCGCGCGGAATCCGCGGCGTCCAACCGGGCTTCGGCCAGATCCGTCAGCAGGGAATCGGGCGGCAGCAGAAGGCTATCGCGGGCTTCGGCGGTCAGGGCTTCGATCATCGTCAGGGAATGCGCCTGGCCAACATCAAGCGTGCCGATGCCGGTGCGGCGCAAGGCGGCAAGGTGTGCGCCGCAGCCCAGGCGGTCGCCGATGTCGGCGGCCAGAGTCCGTACATAGGTTCCCTTGCTGCAACGGACTTCAAACACAAAGCGCCCGTTGGCGAGGTCATCGCCCGCGTCGAGCAGGCGCAGTTCAAAAATGGTGATGCGGCGTGGCGCCCGCTCGAGCTCTATCCCGGCGCGGGCGTACTCGTAGAGCGGTTTGCCGTCCCGCTTCAACGCCGAATA
This sequence comes from Sulfuritalea sp., assembly GCA_036745235.1. Classification (GTDB taxonomy): domain Bacteria; phylum Pseudomonadota; class Gammaproteobacteria; order Burkholderiales; family Rhodocyclaceae; genus Sulfuritalea. The sequence continues at coordinate 12,004 of DAIOGL010000018.1, read as the reverse complement.
CATCGGCGGCACCTGTTCGATCCCGCCGATGAACGCCGCCAGCGCAGCCTCCACCTGCGGACGGCCAACCGCCACCGGGCGACGCTCCAGAACCGCGCCCTCGGCGTCCGCCGTGTCGGTGATGACGCCAAGTTGCACTGTCGCCACGTATCGCTTGTCGGCATTGAGCAACTCGCCCGAGAACTTGGTCGCCTCGCCGAAGCACAAGGGCAGCAAACCAGTCGCCAACGGGTCAAGGGTGCCGGTGTGCCCGGCCTTTTCTGCGTTGTAGAGCCGGCGCGCGGCTTGCAGCGCGTGGTTGGACGAGAGGCCGAGTGACTTGTCCAGCAACAACACACCGTCGAGTTTGCGGAGTGGAACTTTTCCGGCCTTTGGTTGTGCCGAGCTCACTCTTCCTGCAGCTTCTTGTCCGAGTCCACAGCCTCGTCGATCAGCTTCGAGATGCGTGCGCCCTCCTGCACCGAGGGGTCAAAGACGAAATGCAGTTCGGGAATATGATGAATACGAATCCTGCGACCCAGTTCGCGCCGCAGGAAGCTGGCGGAATGCTTGAGGCCCTGGTCTATCAGTTCGTTGGCGGCCGGGTCGGCCAGCGACGTATAGAAGACCTTGGCGTGCGCGTAGTCGGCCGTAACCTCGACGCCCGTCAGGGTGACCAGCGTCAGCTTGGGCGCGATGCGCAGGTCCTTGAGGTGGAAACGCAGCAGATCCGCCAGTTCGCGGCGGATCTGCTCTGAAACGCGGTCGGAACGCGCATAGCCGTGAGTCGAGCCGCGCTTTGTCGCCATCCCTGTCAGCCCAGCGTGCGGGCAATCTCCTGAACCTCAAACACCTCGAGTTGATCGCCCTCGTTGATGTCATTGTAGTTCTTCAGGCTCAAGCCGCACTCAAAACCTTCCTTGACCTCGCGGACGTCGTCCTTGAAGCGCTTGAGCGAATCCAGTTCGCCGGTGTGTATCACCGTATTGTTGCGCAGCAGTCGCACCGAGGCATTGCGCTTGACGACGCCGGACAGCACCATGCAACCGGCGACGGCGCCGATCCTGGAAATCCGGAAGACCTGGCGAATCTCGACCAGGCCGAGAATGACTTCCCTCTTCTCCGGGGCCAGCATGCCCGACAAGGCCGCCTTCACTTCGTCCACGGCCGCATAAATGATGTTGTAGTAGCGGATATCGACGCCGAGACTCTCTGCAGCCTTGCGCGCGCCGACATCGGCGCGGGTATTGAAACCGATGACCACGGCCTTCGATGCGGCAGCCAGATTGATGTCTGACTCGCTGATGCCACCGACGCCGGCATGAACGATGGTGACCTTGACTTCGCCGGTAGACAGCTTGTTCAGGGACTGCACCAGGGCTTCCTGCGAGCCTTGCACGTCCGCCTTGATGATCAACGGCAGGGTTCTGATTTCTCCTTCGGCCATCTGCTCGAACATGTTTTCCAGCTTCGCTGCCTGCTGCTTGGCCAGTTTGACATCGCGGAACTTGCCTTGCCGGAACAGCGCGATTTCGCGCGCCTTGCGCTCGTCGAGGAGGACCATGCCTTCGTCCCCGGCTGCCGGAACATCGGTGAGGCCCTGAATCTCGACGGGAATCGAGGGGCCGGCCGATTCGACCGCCTTGCCGTTCTCGTCAAGCATGGCTCGCACGCGCCCGAAAACGGCGCCGACCAGAAGCACGTCACCGCGGCGCAGCGTGCCCGACAACACGAGAATCGTCGCCACCGGACCCTTGCCCTTGTCGAGGCGCGCCTCGATCACCAGGCCCTTGGCCGGCGCTTCCACGGGCGCCTTGAGCTCAAGCACCTCCGCCTGCAGCAGCACCTGCTCGAGCAGACTGTCGATGCCTTCGCCGGTCTTGGCCGAGACACCGACGAAGGGGGCGTCGCCGCCGTATTCTTCCGGCACCACGCCTTCGGTGACCAGTTCCTGCTTGACGCGCTCCATGTTCGCATCGGGCTTGTCGATCTTGGTGACGGCCACGATCAGCGGCACGTTGGCCGCCTTCGCATGATGGATGGCTTCCTTGGTCTGCGGCATGACGCCGTCGTCGGCGGCCACCACCAGAATGACCAGGTCGGTCGCCTTGGCGCCACGGGCACGCATCGCCGTAAAGGCCTCGTGACCCGGCGTGTCGAGGAAGGTAATCATGCCGCGCGGCGTTTCGACGTGATAGGCGCCGATGTGCTGCGTAATGCCGCCGGCTTCGCCGTGCGCGACACGGCTCTTGCGGATGTAGTCGAGCAGGGAGGTCTTGCCGTGGTCGACGTGACCCATCACGGTAACCACGGGGGCCCGCGGCAGTTGCGCCACATCCTTGTGCTCGCCTTCGTCAGCGAGGTAGGCATCCGGATCGTCGAGCTTTGCGGCGAACGCGATGTGGCCCATTTCCTCGACCACGATCATGGCGGTTTCCTGATCGAGCACCTGGTTGATGGTGACCATCGATCCCATTTTCATCAGGGTCTTGATGACTTCCGTCGCCTTGACGGTCATCTTGTGCGCCAGATCGGCAACGGAAATCGTTTCCGGGACATGAACCTCGCGGACAATGGCCTCGACCGGTTGCTGCGCCGGTGCGTCCTCGGCATGGCCATGGCGGCCATGACGACCACCACCCTTGGAGCCCCGCCAACCCGACGTCCCGGCATCGCCGCGCGTCTTGATCGCGCGCCGCTTGGCAGCGTCGTCCTTCCACGCGTCCTTCTTCGCCGGTTTGGCCTTGCCGTCTTCCGGCTTTGCGGCAGGCTTGTGAATGGTGCCGGATACGCCGGCGGCAGCCGCGGCTTCCTTGACCTTCTTGGCTTCCGCTTCAGCCAGTTGCGCCTGCTGCGCGGCGAGACGCGCCTCCGCTTCGGCACGGGCCCTGGCTTCGCGTTCGGCCTTCTCCTTGAATTCGGCCGCCTGAATCGCGGAAAGTTTGCCCTGACGCTTCGATTCCGCCTCGCGCAGCGCACGCTGCGCCGAGTCGATCACCGACTTCGGCGCGGGCCTGGCTACCGGAGCCTCAGCCGGGGCAGCAACCGCCGCCGGGGGAACTGCCGCCGGTTCGGGAACAGGCTCGGGAACCGGCGCGACGGCGACCACTTCCGGAACCGGAACGGGTTCCGGCGCGGCGACAACAACCGGTTCAACCTCAGCAACTTCGGCCGGAACTTCAGCCGCCGCTTCGGCGGCCGCCTCGGCAGCCAACTCGCTGGCATCGCGCTTGACGAATACCCGCTTTTTCCTTACTTCGACCTGAATCGTGCGTGCCTTGCCGGTGGAGTCCGAGGCGCGGATCTCGCTGGTCTGCTTGCGCGTCAGGGTGATCTTCGCTTTGGGCGCGGTTTCGCCATGCGACTTGCGCAGATAGTCCAGCAGCCGCGACTTGTCCTGTTCGGACAAGGTGTCGTTGGATGCCTGCTTGCTGACGCCGGCCTTGGCCAGTTGCTCCAGCAGCGCCGGCGCCGGCATTTTCAGCTCGGTAGCAAATTGGGAAACTGTCATCAAAGCCATGCCGTACCTCTCATTCTTCTTCGGCGAACCAGTGGGCACGCGCAACAGTTATCAGCGCCGTCGCCCGCTCGGCATCGATGCCGGTCATTTCAATCAACTCGTCGGTCGCCAGGTCCGCCAGCGATTCGCGGTCAGTAACGCCATTCTTGGCCAGCTTCGCTGCCAGGGACTTGTCCATGCCCTCTAGCGCCAGCATGTCATCGGCCACCTTTTCCAACTGCTCTTCATCGACAATGGCCTCGGTCAGCAGCATGTTGCGCGCACGATCGCGCAACTCGGTCACCGTTGCTTCGTCGAAGGCCTCGATTTCAAGCATTTCCGCGAGAGGAACGTAAGCGATTTCCTCCAGCGTCGAGAAACCTTCCTCGATCAGGATGTTTGCGACTTCTTCGTCGACGTCAAGCTTCTCCATGAACAGGGCACGGATCGAGCTGTGTTCGGTTTCGGACTTCTTCTGCGACTCTTCGATGGTCATCAGATTGATCGTCCACCCGGTCAATTCAGAGGCAAGGCGCACGTTTTGCCCGCCGCGGCCGATGGCGATGGCGAGGTTGTCCTCGTCCACCACGACGTCCATGGCGTGTCTTTCCTCGTCCACGACGATGCTCTGCACCTCGGCCGGCGCCAGCGCGCCGATCACGAACTGGGCCGGATCGGCCGACCAGAGAATGATGTCTACGCGTTCGCCCGACAGTTCATTGGTCACCGCCGTGACACGCGAACCGCGCATGCCGACGCAGGTGCCGATCGGATCGACGCGCGGGTCGTTCGACTTGACGGCGATCTTGGCACGCATGCCCGCATCGCGCGCCGCAGCCTTGATTTCGAGCAGACCGTCTTCGATCTCCGGCACTTCCAGTTCGAACAGCTTCATGATGAACTCGGGCGCCGTACGCGACAGGATCAACTGCGGACCCCTGGCCTGGCGATCGATTTTCATCAGCCAGGCGCGCACGCGGTCTCCGGGACGCAGATTTTCCTTGGGAATCATCTGGTCGCGCGGCAACAGGGCTTCGATGCGCCCGGCCTCGATGATGGCGCTGCCGCGCTCCATGCGCTTGACCGTGCCGCTGACCAGGAATTCCTTGCGATCGAGAAAGTCGTTAAGCAGCTGCTCGCGCTCGGCGTCGCGAATCTTCTGCAGGATCACCTGCTTCGCCGCCTGCGCACCGATGCGCCCGAAATCGATGGGCTCCAGCTCTTCCTCTACGAACTCGTTGAGCGCGATGTCGGGAATCTGCTGCTGCGCGGCGGTGATGCCGATCTGCTGCTCCGGATTCTCGACCATGTCGTCGGGCACCACCAGCCAGCGGCGAAAGGACTCGTATTCGCCGGTCTCGCGATCGATGTCCACGCGCACATCGGCTTCATCGTTGGTGCGCTTTTTCGTCGCAGACGCCAGCGCCAGTTCCAGCGCGCCAAAAACGATGTCCCGCGGAACATTCTTCTCGCGGGCCAGGGCATCGACCAACAGCAGCAATTCACGGCTCATGTGAGACCTCCGGCAATAATCAGAACTTCGGCACCAGGCGCGCCCGATCTATATTCTCGAGCGGGAACTGATGCAGTGTTTCATTCGTTCGCAGGCGTACCATTTCGACGCCACCTTCTTCCTGCAATCCTTCCAGCACACCGCTGAAATTGCGCTGGTTGCCCAGCGGAACACGCAGTTTTATCTGCACGTCCTGCCCGGCGAAGCGCCGGTAGTCAGCGGGTTTGACGAGCGCCCGATCGAGCCCGGGAGAAGAGACTTCCAGGCGGTCGTAGTCGACGTTCTCCACCATGAACACGCGACTGAGCTGACTGCTTACGGCCGCACAATCCTCGACGCTGATGCCGCTCTTCGATCCGGTTTCCGGCCTGTCGATGAAGACGCGCAGCAGCCGTGCGCGCGGACTGGTCTCGAATTCCACCAGTTCGTAGCCCAAGCCAACAACAGTCGTTTCAATCAAATCAAGCAGTTGCATGAAAACTCACAAACGCGTCGCACAAATAGAAAATGGGCCAAAAAGCCCATTCCTTCTCTCTCTCCCGAGAACGGTGCCAACCAAAGCAAAATATTATAACAGAGGCCCCATTTCTCCGCAAAACGAACTTTCACGGAAGGCTGACGCCAGCCTTATCGGCCTCCAGACGAAAAAAGGCCCTGTTTCGCTGCTGCAAACATCGGCGCGATGGTGCCGGCCCGCGAAGCGGAATCGCGCTGTATAAAACCCCTCCAATGGTGGGGCTGTATTCCTTGTGACCGTTGGCGTCAGACGAAATCTCCGACAACCAACGCAATGGGGTTACTCATCGGCTTCGTCGTCATCGAACCGAGTTTCGTCAGCGCCGCCCATCCCGGCGGCGGGTCCCGACGGAGCGGTCTTTTGCTCCGGGGGCAGCAGTTTCAACAAATCCGCGACCTCGCCGGGTTCCAGGTCGCGGCATTGCCCGCGCTTGAGGCGCGGCGAAAGATGCACCGGTCCGTAGCGGACGCGCATCAGGCGGCTGACCATCAGGCCCACGGCCTCGAACATGCGCCGCACTTCCCGATTGCGTCCTTCCGACAGGATCACGCGATACCATCGATTGGCACCCTCGCCGCCAGCCTCTTCGATGAGGCTGAAGCTGGCCAGGCCATCCTCGAGCTGGACTCCGCTGCGCAAGCGCTCCAGCATTTCCGGTGTCGCCTCCCCCAGGACGCGTACGGCGTATTCGCGCTGGATCTCGTAGCGCGGATGCATCATGCGATTGGCCAGGCCGCCGTCGTTGGTGAACAGCAGCAGACCGCAGGAATTGAAATCCAGGCGGCCGATCGATATCCAGCGGCCGCTCTTCAGTCGCGGCAGCTTGGCAAATACGCTGGGACGTCCATCGGGATCGTCCTTGGAGACGATCTCGCCCTCGGGCTTGTGGTAGACCAGCACGCGCGGCAAGCGCAGGCCGAACTTCAATTGCACCAGCTTGCCATTGACGCGGATCTTGTCCTCCGGACCGACGCGCTGACCCACGTGCGCGGGTTCCCCGTTGACGCT
>DAIOGL010000018.1:0-5388 GCA_036745235.1 Sulfuritalea sp. | reverse complement strand
TCGGCCAGCGGCAGGGGCTCGGAAGCCGCAAGCAGCGCGGTTTCCAGCACGCGTTTGTAGTCTTCGGGTTTATGCAGCGGCAGCATCGGGCAGTTTCACGTAAATGGGCGCCATGGCCTCGTTCTGGGTGATCTCGATCAGCGACTCCCGCGCCAGCTCCAGCATTGCCAGAAAGCTCACCACCAGTCCCTGGGCGCCCAGCGTCAGGTCGAACAACTGGTCGAACACCACGTAGCCGCCGCCCTGCAACCGGCGCAGGATCAGGCTCATGTGTTCGCGCACGGACAGTTCCTCACGATGAATCTTGTGGTGCTGATGCACTCGGGCCTGTTTCATCAGCGACAGCCACGCCACCTGCAGGTCATGCAGGCTTACCTCCGGCTGGCGCTCGACGACCTTGTCGGCGATCCACACCGTGATCCATTCGTAGTCGCGTCCCACCTGCGGCATTTCATCGAGCTTGGCCGCCGACGCCTTCATGCGTTCGTATTCGATCAGGCGGCGCACCAGTTCGGCACGCGGGTCTTCCGGCTCGCCGTTCTCCGCCTTGGGCGGGCGCGGCAGCAGCATGCGCGACTTGATCTCGATCAGCATCGCCGCCATCAGCAGGTATTCGGCCGCGAGTTCGAGGTTGCCCTTGCGCATCGCTTCGACGTAGACCAGGTACTGCGCCGTGAGCGGCGCCATCGGTATGTCGAGGACACTGATGTTGGCCCGGCGAATCAGGTACAGCAGCAGGTCGAGCGGGCCTTCGAATGAATCGAGAATGATTTCCAGCGCGTCCGGCGGGATGTAAAGGTCCCGCGGCATCTCGTCCATGAACTCGCCATAGACCCGGGAGCGATGCTCCGCAGCCGCCGCGCCGGCGACAAGAGTCGGCGCCGGCGACACGGCGGCCTGAGCGGCGAGCCGGGCGACAAGCGGCGCACCGGCCGGATCGGACATGGCGTTGTCGATCACGAGTAGTCGATTCCTATCGCTTCGCGCACGTCGCGCATGGTTTCCTGGGCCAGTTTGCGCGCCTTTTCGCAGCCATCGGCGATGATGTTCCTGACCAGCTGCGGATCCTCCTCGTACATCCTCGCCCGTTCGTGCATCGGCTTCTGCTCGGCGAGCACCCCATCGATCACCGGCTGCTTGCACTCGATGCAGCCGATTCCGGCCGAGCGGCAGCCTGTTTGCACCCAGCTCTTGACCTCGTCGCTGGAATAGATCAGGTGGAACTGCCAGACCGGGCACTTGTCGGGATCGCCGGGATCGGTGCGCCTCACGCGCGCCGGATCGGTCTGCATGGTGCGGATCTTCCGCGTGACCACGTCCGCATCTTCGCGCAGCGCGATCGTGTTGCCGTATGACTTGGACATCTTCTGGCCGTCCAGTCCGGGCATGCGCGACGCATGGGTGAGCAGCGCGTCCGGTTCGACCAGGATCATCTTGCGCGTGCCTTCGAGCCAGCCGAACAGGCGCTCGCGATCGCCCAGGGAGATGCTCTGCGCCTCGTTGAGCAGATCGTGCGCCTGCTCCAGCGCCTCGTTCTCGCCTTTCTCCTGATAGCGGGTGCGCAACTCATCGTAGAGTTTGGCGCGCTTGCTGCCGAGTTTCTTGACCGCCTCGCGCGCCTTGTCCTCGAAGCCGGGCTCGCGGCCGTAAAGATGGTTGAAGCGGCGCGCGATCTCTCGCGTGAATTCAACGTGGGGCACCTGATCGTCGCCCACCGGGACGCGGTTGGCGCGATAGATCAGGATATCGGCCGCCTGCAGCAGCGGGTAGCCGAGAAAGCCGTAGGTCGTCAGATCCTTGTGCGACAGCTTTTCCTGCTGGTCCTTGTAGGTCGGCACGCGCTCCAGCCAGCCCAGCGGCGTCATCATCGACAGCAGCAGATGCAGTTCGGCGTGTTCCGGCACCCTGGACTGGATGAAGATCGTCGCCTGCGAGGGGTCCACGCCCGCTGCCAGCCAGTCGATCACCATGTCGTTGGTGTTGTCGGTGATGGTGCCCGGCTCGTCGTAGGCGGTGGTCAGCGCATGCCAGTCGGCGACGAAGAAAAGGCAGGGATACTCGTGCTGGAGCTTGATCCAGTTGGCGAGCACGCCGTGATAGTGGCCGAGGTGGAGGCGCCCGGTGGGGCGCATGCCGGAAAGAACTTTTTCTGCGTACATTTCAAAAACCGAAAAGGGTTCGAATCAGGGTGTTGAACACCCACAGGAGAGGTCGCAGGATGGTATCCAGAACCCCGAAAAACAGCAATGCCAGCAGGATCGGGAAACCCCAGCGTTCCAGCTGCGAAAACTGCCAGGCCGCTCGATGCGGCAGCAGGCTGACCACGATGCGCCCGCCGTCGAGCGGCGGCAGGGGCAGCAGATTCAGCACCATCAGGACGCCATTGATGCTGATGCCGACCCGCGCCATTTCCTTCAATGCTTCCGCGTAGCCAAAGTCAGGACTGGCGATTGCAAACTTCAACATCAGGGCCCAGAACAGCGCCATGGCCAGATTGGCGCCCGGTCCGGCGGCCGCCACCCAGAGCATGTCCTGCTTGGGGCGGCGCAAGTTGCCAAAATTCACGGGCACCGGCTTGGCCCAGCCGAACAGCAGTCCGCCCGCCGAGAGCAGCAGGATCAACGCCGGAACAAGGATCGTTCCGATCGGATCGATATGCCGCAGCGGATTCAGGCTGATACGCCCCATCTGCCATGCCGTGGGATCGCCGAAGTGCCGCGCCGCATAGCCGTGCGCCGCCTCATGCAGCGTGATGGCAAAGATTACCGGCAGGGCGGAAATCGCCAGCGTCTGAATAACATTCATGGGAGGGGAGGATTCTATCAGACCGCGTCATTCCAGCCCGAAAGGCTCCAGCGGTCCCTTTCCGGCGCGTACCAGCTCCGGCTGAATACCTGTCAAATTGATTACCGTCGTCATTTCCACGCCGCACTTGCCGGCGTCGATCACCAGATCGAGCTGCTTTTCCAGGCGCTCGCGTATTTCATCCGCATCGGCCAGCGGCGCCTCGAAACCTGGCAGGATCAGCGTCGAGGTCAAGAGCGGCTCATCCAGTTCTTCCAGCAGCGCCAGCGCCAGCGGATGGTTGGGCACGCGCAGGCCGATGGTCTTGCGCTTGGGATGGAGCAGGCGCCGCGGCAACTCCCGGGTGCCTTCCAGAATGAAGGTATAGCTGCCGGGCGTGGTGGCCTTCAGCAGACGATACTGGGCGTTGTCCACACGGGCATAGGTGGCAATTTCGGACAGGTCGCGGCACATCAGCGTGAAGTGATGGCGTTCATCGACCCCGCGTATGTGGCGGATTCTATCCAGCAAGGGTGCGTAACCCGAAACACCGGCCAGCGAATAGGCCGCGTCGGTGGGCAGCGCGATGAGTCCGCCGCTGCGCGCGATCTCGGCCGCCTGCTTGATCAGGCGCGGCTGGGGATGTTCGGGATGAATATGAAATAGCTGTGCCATGGCTTGTCCGTAGTTCCTGGAACCGGTTGCCCGCTCAGACCAGCTCGGACCAGACCGGGGTCAGATCCTCCGGGAGATCCGGCAGCTTGCCGAGGTCGATCCAGCTTTCTCCGGGCCCGTGGAAATCCGAGCCGCGCGAAGCGAGAAAGCCGAACTGGCGCGCGATGTGCGCGAACTCGCGCACTTCGTCATCCTTGTTGGAGCCCGACAGCACTTCGATGCCGCGCCCGCCGCAGGCCTTGAACGCCGAAAACAAATCGTTGCGCTCCGCCTTCGACAGCCGGTAGCGGCCCGGATGGGCGATCACCGCGATGCCGCCGGCACCGGTGATCCAGCGCAAGGCATCCTCCAGCGTCGCCCAGGCATGTTCGACATACCCCGGCTTGCCCTTGGCCAGCCAGTAGTCGAATACCGACTTGACGTCCTTGGCGAGGCCCTGCTCGACAATGTAGCGGGCGAAATGCGAACGACTGACCAGCGCCGGATTGCCTACATGGCGCAACGCACCTTCGTAGGCGCCGTGGATCCCGACCTTGTCCAGCTCCGCGGCCATGCGCCCGGCGCGCTCGTCGCGGCCGCTCCTGACCTTACGCAGTCCCTCGGCCAGTGCGGCGTTGGCGGGATCGATGCCGAGTCCCACGATGTGCACCGTCTGGTCGTCGCCCCAGGAAATCGACACCTCGACGCCATCGACAAAGCGCAGCCCAAGCTCCGCGGCCGTCGCGCGGGCTTCGGCCAGTCCGTCGAGTTCGTCGTGGTCGGTCAGCGCCAGCAGTTCGACGCCATTGCCCTGTGCGCGGCGCACCAGCTCGGCGGGTGCCAGCAGGCCGTCGGAAACCGTGGAGTGACAGTGCAGGTCGGCGTTGAGCGGCTTCATATGACGAAAAATTCCTCGATCAGGTGCGCTACCTGTTGCGGCTGGTCATGATGCAGATTGTGTCCGCACTCCTGCAGCATCACCTCCCGCAACTCGCGGAAACAGCCGATCCTCTCGCGGTAGTCGGCAGACTCGACAGCGAACAGCTGCTTGAATATGAAGGAGTCGGCTCCCGTCACCCAGAGCACCGGAGCCGTCACCTGGCGCCAGAGCGCCATCGCCTCTTCGATACGATAGATGATCGGATTTACCCAACGATGGAATGGGTCGGCCGCCAGATGGATGCCGCCCGCCCCATCGTCCTCGCCCAGGTGCAAGGCGAGAAACCGCGCCTTCTCGTCGGACAGGCGAGGATTCTCCTTTTGCAGCCGGGCTGCAAACGCGGGACGATCGGGGTAGGAACGAAAACTCGGCGTATCGCGCAGTTGATCGAGCCAATTTGCATAACGCCCCGGCGCTTCGTCCGGCGTGAAGCGGCGCATGCCGAGCCCTTCGAGATTCATCAGTCCTGCCACGCGCTCGGGACGAATCCCCGAATAGATGCAGGCCGCATTGCCGCCCAGGCTGTGCCCGACCAGCCGTACCGGCTCGCTCGGCGAATAGTGCAGGAGCAAGGCGTCAAGATCGGCGATGTAGTCGGGGAACCAATAGACGTCATTGTTCCATTCGGACAAACCGAACCCGCGCCAGTCCGGGGCCGCAACGCGCCAATCCCTGGCCAGGGCATCGACGACGAACTGCCACGAGGCCGAAACATCGCACCAGCCATGCAGCAGCACCAGCAACGGCGCCGAATCGCTGCCCCACAGGCGCACATGCAGGCGCCGGCCGCGCACTTGAACAAATTCGGAATGACAAGCTTTCATGCCGGCATTTTAGCTCCGGCCGCTGCGCTTAACGTCGAAAGGCCGACGTTAGCCTCCACTGAAACTTCGTTTTAGCTTCGGCCGCTGCGCTTGACGTCGAAAGGCCAACGTTAGCCTCCACTGAAACTTCGTTTTAGCTCCGGCCGCTGCGCTTAACGTCGAAAGGCCGACGTTAGCCTCCACTGA
>DAIOGL010000017.1:17551-18795 GCA_036745235.1 Sulfuritalea sp. | reverse complement strand
TCCATGCGGCGCGATCGAAACCGTCGGCGGAATTCGCCAGCGCGCGGCGGTGTTCGAAGGGGTAGTCCCGGGCGATGAAGCGGCGCAAGGTGTCCTGCAGCGCGAGTTGCTCTTCGGTGTAGTTGAAGTCCATGGGATGCTTTCCTTACAGTCCGAGAATCATCTGCGAGATGATGTTTTTCTGGATTTCGTTGGAACCGCCGTAGATGGTGGTCTTGCGGAAGTTGAAGTAGCGGCCGGAGAGCGGCGCGGCGTGGTCCGCATAGGTTTCCATCAAGGCGTCACCGGTCCAGGCCGCGTCGAGCGCTTCCTCGATGTAGGGCAAGCCGTAGTGGCCCAGCGCCTGCATTTGCAGTTCCGTCAGCATCTGCTGGATTTCGGAGCCCTTGATCTTGAGAATCGAGGCCTCGGGTCCCGGTGCACGCTTCTTCTCGCCCTCGGCCGAAATCACCCGGAGGTTGGTGATTTCCAGCGCCATGAGCTCCAGCTCGACCTGCGCGATGCGGTCGCGGAAGCGCTGATCCTCGATCAGCGGCCGGCCGTTGGCAGTTTCCTTGCGGGCGATGTCCTTCAGCTTCTTCAACTCGCGCTTGGAGCGGCCGACGCCGGCGATGCCCGTGCGCTCGTGGCCGAGCAGGAACTTGGCATAGGTCCAGCCCTTGTTTTCCTCGCCGATCAGGTTCTCCACGGGAACCCGCACGTCCTCGAACCAGACTTCGTTGATCTCGTGTTCGCCGTCGAGCATGATGATCGGGCGCACCGTGATGCCGGGGCTCTTCATGTCGATCAGGAGGAAGGAAATGCCTTCCTGTTGGCGGCCTTCCGTACTGGTGCGAACGAGGCAGAAAATCCAGTCTGCGTACTGGCCGAGCGTGTTCCAGGTCTTTTGTCCCGTGACGACGTAATGGTCGCCGTCGCCGCTTTTTACCAACTGGGCGCGGGTCTTCAGCGACGCGAGGTCGGAACCGGACCCGGGCTCGGAGTAGCCCTGGCACCACCAGTCGCTGCCGTCGACGATGCGCGGCAGGAAGCGCTGCTGCTGCGCCGGATTGCCGAAGGCCATGATGACCGGTGCCACCATCTTGAGGCCGAAGGGCAGCTGCAGCGGCGCGCCGGCGTCGGCGCATTCCTCGTCGAAGATGTGTTGCTGCACGGCGTTCCAGCCGGTACCGCCGAAGGCGACGGGCCAGCCCGTCGCGCCCCATCCCTGCTCGTTGAGTATCTGCTGCCAGCGGACGAAATCG
>DAIOGL010000017.1:8860-17451 GCA_036745235.1 Sulfuritalea sp. | reverse complement strand
TTCCGGTGGTGGCTGTAGCTCAGTTGGTAGAGTCCTGGATTGTGATTCCAGTTGTCGTGGGTTCGAGTCCCATCAGCCACCCCACCCGAATTTGAAGTTGGAACGGAGCCTGCGGGCTCCGTTTCCTTTTCCGGGTGCCTGGTCGACGGTCAAAGGCCTTCGCTTTCGCGACTCGGAGTCGATCGCGTTTGCGTACAATCGCTCCATGTCTGACGCTGTCTCCCTACCGCCGTCCGACGTCCGGCCTGGTTCGGGCCTGACGGCCCTGGTCGTCGAGGATGCCCGGGCCATCGCCATGCTCCTGCGCTTCATTCTCGAGCGTGAGGGCTTTCGCGTCGAGCACGCGGCCGACGGCCGCGAGGCGCAGCGGCTGATTGCCTCGATGAGCCCGCCGGCCGTGGTGTTGCTCGACATCATGCTGCCCTATGCGGACGGCTTCGAGTTGATCGCCAGCATCCGCGCGCAGCCGGGTTGGGAGACGCTGCCGATCCTGATGCTTTCATCGAAGGGCAGCGAGGGCGACATCGCGCGCGCGCTCGATGCGGGGGCCGACGACTACATGGTGAAGCCGTTCCAGCCGGACGAGCTCAAAGCGCGGCTGCGTCGTCTTCTGCGCAGCCGCTCGTGAAGGCCGTTCTTCTCCTCGCCGCCGCGTTGTCGCTCGGTCCGGGGGCGCTGCCCGCTGTTGCCGCGGAGGACCATGCCGCGCTCGAGGCGCGCATGCGCCGGCAACTGGCCGAGCGGCCCGACGACCTCGAGGCGCGCTTCCAGCTCGCCCGCGCGCTGAGCTGGCAGAAGCGCCATGGCGAAGCGTTGGCCGAGTACGGCCGCCTGCTCGAGGCCCGTCCGGACAATGCCGATTTCCTGCTCGGAATGGGCCAGGCGCAGCTCTGGCGCGGTGCACCCGCAATGGCCCTGCCGCCACTGCGCAAGGCGCGCGCCCTGCAGCCGGCCTATGAGGACGTCTGGCGCACCGAGATCCAGGCCCTGCTGGCGCTGGGCGACGCCGCGCGGATGCGCGAGGCGCGCTCGCTGCGGGACGAGGCGCGTGCCCGCTTTCCCGGAAGCGACTGGAACATTGCCGGGCTCGACGATCGTCCGCCGTCGGCGTCGGTTGCGGCCGCGGCAGACAGGTACGAGTGGGAGCTCGGGGCCTCCGATGAAACCCTGTCGCGCGGGCTGCCGCGGTGGCACAGCCGCCATCTGGTCGGCGAATGGCACGGCCCGGACCGCGGGAGCCTTTATGCCGGGCTGCGCGAGACGCAACGCTATGCGCTCGATGATCGCGAAGCGCACGTCGGCGGCGTGCTGACGCTCGGTGCCGCGAGCCAGCTCCAGCTCGAAGCCGGCTTCAGCGACACCCACCGCGTGCTGGCCAGGCGCTACGGGCTGCTGCAACTGGAGTTCCGGCCCGCCGCAGGCTGGTCGCTGGCGGCCGGCTGGCGGCGCTCCGATTACGACGCAGGCATGACCGGCGTGCTCCGTTTCGGCGTCGACCGCTACATCGGGACCGAGCGCTTCGGCTACACCCTCGACGAGGGCGGCCCCGACGGCGGTGCCCTGTCTCCCAGCCATCGCCTGCAATGGGCGCATTACTACGGCGAGCGCGACTGGGTCGGCATTGCGCTGAGCCGAGGGCGCGAAACCGAATACGCCCCCAACGGCGTCTTCCTGACTTCGCGGGTGAGCGGCGCGTCGCTTTCGGGTCGGCACGGCATCGCCCCGGGCTGGGCTCTGGTCTGGAATGCAGGGAGCGTACGCCAGGGAGACTTCTATACGCGCAGCGGGGTACAGCTTGGGCTACGCCACGCCTTCTGATCCGTTCCTGCAGTTCATGCTCTACAGCGGGCTGGTGGTGTCGCTGCTGACCATCGTCCTGCTCGTTGCGATCGTCGTCCTGCGCTACACGATAGATCGGCGGCGGCAGCTGGAACGCATCCTGGCGGAGCGCTGGCAGCCGGTGTTCTTCCATGCCGTCGAGGGCCTCCCGTTCGAGGCGCCGCGCATTCACGGGCGCGACCGCGAAACGATACTCCTGGCATGGATCCTCTATACCGAGGCCATCCGCGGCGAGGCCCGCCAGAGGCTCCGCCAACTGGCCCTCGACCTCCAGCTCGAAGGCACTGCGCTGAAGCTGCTGACGCGAAGAAACATCCGTCGGCGGCAGATGGCCGTGGTCGCGCTCGGACGGATGATCTCGATCGCGGCATGGGATCGCCTGGCGCGGCTCGCCGCCGACCCGAAGCCGGTACTCTCGCTGCTGGCTGCGCGCAGCCTGTTGCAGATCGACGCCGGCCGGGCCATGCCGATCATGCTGGACGAGCTGATACGGCGCGACGACTGGCCGCTGGTCAAGGTCGCCGCCATGCTCGGCGAGGTGCCGCAGGAGGTGCTTGCGCCGGCATTGTCGAATGCGCTCCGGGTCGTGACGCCGCAGGGTGCGCCGCGCCTGCTGAACCTGCTCGAAATTGCGCCGCTTGGCGATACCTGGCCGGCGGTCGGGCCTCTGTTGCGCGCCGACCATCCGGTCGAGGTCATCGTCGCCGCGCTCAAGGCCTGCAGTGACCCGCGCGCCCTCGACGCGGTGCGCTCGCTCGCCGCGCACCCGCATTGGATCGTGCGCGTCCAGGCCGCCGCGGCCCTCGGCCGCCTGGGCGGCGAGGAAGACGCGCAGCGGCTGCAGACCATGCTCGGCGATCCGGAGTGGTGGGTGCGATACCGCGCCGGCCTTGCCCTGGTGCAACTGCCCTTCGTGTCGCGCCAGAACTTGACGGCGCTGTGCGCGCAGCTCGGCGACCGCTTTGCGGCAGACATGCTGAGGCAGGTGCTGGCCGAGACGGCGCCCGGAGCGGAGGCATGAACAGCGGGCTTTGGTCGATTCCGGCGGAAGAATGGCTGGCGTCGCTGGAGTGGTTCTTCCTGTCCTATTTCATCCTGCTCAATGGCGGCTACATCGCGCTCAATCTGCTCTCGCTGGTCAGCCTGCGACGCTACATCAATCGCCACAGTCTCGACCACATGGCGCAAGCGCACACCGGCTTCGATCCGCCGGTGAGCCTGCTGGTACCGGCCTACAACGAGGAAGCCACGATTGCGGCGTCGGTGCGCTCGCTGCTGCAGCTGGACTATCCGGAATTCGAAATCGTGGTCATCAACGACGGGTCGAAGGACGGCACGCTGGCCGAGCTCAGCCGCGAATTCGCCTTGCAGCCGTTTCCCGAAGCCTACCGGCGTCGCGTGGCCTGCCAGGAAATCATGGGCATCTATCGTTCGACGCGCCACCCCAACCTGCGGGTCATCGACAAGCTCAATGGCGGCAAGGCCGACGCCCTCAACGCCGGCATCAACGCCTCGCGCTATCCGCTGTTCTGCGCGGTCGATGCCGATTCGATCCTGCAGCGCGATTCGCTCTCGAAGGTGGTGCAGCCCTTTCTGGAAGACCCGCGCACGATCGCCACGGGCGGCACCATTCGGATCGCCAACGGCTGCCGCATCAGCGGCGGCTTCCTGACCGAGGTGGGTTTGCCGAAAAGCCTGCTGGCGCGGTTTCAGATCATCGAATATCTGCGCGCCTTCCTCTTCGGCCGTCTCGGCTGGTCCCCGCTCAACGCCGTGCTGATCGTTTCCGGCGCCTTCGGCCTGTTCAGGAAGAGCGCGGTGGTGGAAGCGGGTGGCTACCGCACCGACACCGTCGGCGAGGACATGGAGTTGATCGCCCGCCTGCACCGCATCAACCGCCTGCGCGGCCGGCCCTACCGCATCACCTACGTGCCCGACCCGATCTGCTGGACCGAGGCGCCGGAAACGCTGAAGGTCTTGCGCAGTCAGCGCACGCGCTGGCAGCGCGGTCTGGCCGAAAGCCTGAGCATGAATTCGCAGTTACTGTTCCACATCCGGTCGGGGCCGGTCGGCTGGCTCGCCTTCCCCTTCTTCATCCTGTTCGAACTTCTCGGCCCGGTGGTTGAGATGGTGGGATATGCACTCCTGATCCTCGGCACCATCCTCGGCCTGTTTTCGTGGCAGGCCTTCGAAACCTTCATGTTCGTTGCGCTGACTTTCGGCTTGCTGCTGTCGGTGTCGGCCCTGCTGCTGGAGGAACTGTCCTTTCGCCTGTATCCGAAGCAGGAGCAGCTCGCCTGGCTGTTCCTGGTCGCCGTCGCCGAGAACTTCGGCTACCGCCAACTGGTTGCCTTCTGGCGCCTGCAGGGATTGCTGCGCTGGATATTCCGCGTCCGGCAGCACTGGGGAGAAATGACTCGTGCCGATACTCTGCGCAGCGACAGGACCCGCCCATGATTGAAGCTCCGATACCCGACGACGAGCAGGAGCGGCTTGCCGCACTGCAGGAACTGCATATCCTCGATACCCCCGCCGAGGAACGCTTCGATCGCATCACGCGCACCGCGCGCGACCTGTTCGGTGTGCCGATCGCGCTGATTTCGCTGGTCGATGCCCGCCGCCAGTGGTTCAAGTCCCGCACGGGCCTCGCTGCCGCCGAAACGCCGCGCTCGGTTTCGTTCTGCGGCCACGCCATCCTCGACAGCAATCCCATGGTCGTCGAGAGCGCGGCGGACGATCCCCGCTTCGCCGGCAATCCCCTGGTGACCGGCCAGCCCGGCATCCGCTTCTATGCCGGCATGCCCTTGCGCTCGATCGGCGGACGCCGGCTGGGCACTCTGTGCCTGATCGACAGCTCGCCGCGCCGTTTCGGTCCCGACGAAGTCCGGCGCTTGCGCGACCTTGCGGCCTGGGCAGAACGTGAATTGAACCTGTCCGCGGAGATCGAGGCGGCGGTGGCGGAAATGCGCGCCACCTTCGTGCGCCTGGTCAGCCACGAACTGCGCACCCCCGTCACCAGCATCGTCGGCGCGCTCGAACTGATCGGCAGCGGCATCGCCGCCGGCGATGACATCGAGGCCCTCGCGAGCATCGCCATGGAAGGCGCCGGCGAGCTGAATCGCATCGTCGATGGCATCCTCGAGATCGCTGAACTCGATGCCCGGCAACATGACCTGACGCTCAGCGAGATCGAGTTGCCGCGGTTCATCGAAGCGGCAATCGAATCCTATGCGGCGACGGCGAGGACAGTCCGCGCCGGCATGACGGTGGAAGCCGTGCCGGGCCTGATCGTGCGCACCGTTCCGAAGCCGCTTGACCGGATCCTGCGGGCGTTGCTGGACAACGCCCAGCGCTTCTCGCCGCCGGATGCCACGATAGTCATCGCCATCACCGCGACGGAACGGGACATGGTCCGTATCAGCGTGATCGATCAGGGGCCCGGCATCCCGGCCGAGCACATTCCGCGATTGTTTCAAGCTTTCCTTCAGGTGGATGCGACCGACCGGCGCAGCCACAGCGGCTGTGGCGTCAGCCTCGCCATCTGCTACCGCCTGGCCACGGCAATGGGCGGGCGTCTCGGCTACGCGCCGGCGGACGGCGGGGGGAGCCGCTTCTTTCTCGACCTGCCGGCCTGAACGGGAAAGCGCCTGCCGCACGGCGCCGCCGGACGTCGCCAGAGTCTTCGCATTCGGGTGCCGAAGCCTTGCGTCAGGAATCGAGGCCGAGCAGGCGCCGCACGTCGGCGGGCGGAACGGCCTGGCTGCAGAGGTAGCCCTGATATTCGACGCAGTTGTGCAGCCGCAGGAATTCGAGTTGCTCCTCGGTTTCGACACCTTCGGCAATCACCCTGTGCTCGAGTTCCCGCGCAATGGCGATGACCATGCGCACGATCGCGGCGTCGCCGGTGCTGCGGTCAAGATCGCGGACAAAGGACTTGTCGATCTTTATCTTGTCGATCGGGAAGCGCTTGAGATAAGACAGGCTGGAATAGCCGGTGCCGAAGTCATCGATCGCCAGCCTGACGCCGAGATCGCGCAATTCCTGCAGGATGCGGACGACCCGTTCCGGCTCCTTCATGATCACCCCTTCGGTGATCTCGAGTTCCAGCCAGCGCGGATCGAGTCCCGATGCGGCGAGCGTTCTGGCCACGATGGCGACGACGTCATGTTCGTGGAACTGCAACGCGGAGAGATTGACGGCCATCATCATGGCGGGCAGGCCTTCTTCCTGCCAAGCGCGGTTTTGCCGGCAGGCTTCTTCCAGAACCCAGGTGCCGATGGGAAGTATCAGGCGGCTTTCCTCGGCGAGGGGAATGAAGCTGTCGGGCATCAGCGTGCCCAGTTCGGGATGGCGCCAGCGCAGCAGGCTCTCGAAGCCGACGATCCGGCCGCTGGCGATATCGACTTGCGGCTGGTAGTGGAGCACGAGTTCCTTGCGCTGCAGCGCCCAGCGCAAATCGCTTTCCAGGCGCAGGCGTTCCGCCACGCCGGCGCTCATGTCGGCGGAGAAGAAACGGTAGGCGTCCTTCCCGTTGGCCCTGGCGTTGTGCATGGCGGTCGCGGCGTTGCGCAGCAGAACGGCGCTTTCCGCTCCATCGTCGGGGATCAGGCAGATTCCGGCGCAGGATTTGGTGACCACGTCGCTGTCGTGGATGGACACCGGATGGGCGATTGCTTCGATCAGGCTTCGGGTCGTGGCTTCCGCCGCCGGTCGCTCGGCAGCCTGCTTGAGCAGGACGGCGAACTGGCCACCCTCGAGGCGGCCGAGCAGGTCGCCTTCCCGCAGCAAGGCACGCATGCGGATGCAGATCGTTGCGAGCAATTCATCGCCGGCCAGATGGCCGAAAGCATCGTTGATGCGGCCCAGTTGATCGAGATCGAATACCAGCACGGCGCCCCTGGCCCCGGTGGCCAGCCAGTCGTCGAGTTCACGGGAGAAGCCCTGGCGATTCGGCAGCAGCGTCTTCTGGTCGATGTTGGCCAGCGATTCAATGCGCGCCTCGGCTGCCTTGCGCTCGGAGAGATCCGTGACGAAGGCGATCAGGTTGATGGTCCGCCCCTGCTCGTCGCTGATCAGGCTGACGTTGCACCATATCGGGAAATCCTCGCCGCTCTTGCGTCGCAGCCAGGCTTCGCCGCGCCACACGTTCTGCACGGCGAGGCTGCGGGCGATGGACTCGAAGAAGCTGGTGTCGTGGCGCTGAGCGGCGATCAGCGTGGGAAGGTGGCCCTTGGCATCGTCGATGCCGTAGCCGGTGATGGCCGAGAAGGAGTTGTTGAGGGCGATGATCTTGCCTTCGGCGTCCATGATCAGGATCGCCTCGTTGCTGTGATCGAAGACGTGGGCGATCAGCCGGCGCCTTTCTTCGGCGACGTAGCGTTCCGAGATGTCCCAGACGACGCCGGCAATGCCCTTGGGTTCGCCGTTTTCATCATAGACCGGGGCGCGCAGGAATTCGAAAGGTTGCGGGCCGCTGCCGATGTCGAACCAGCGCTCCTCCCGCAGCGGGCGGCGTTCCCTCAGGACCGCTGCCTGGCTTTCCAGCAGCTTGTCGGCGATTTCCGGCGACCAGAGATCCCTGGCGGTGGTGCCGAGGATCTGATCCATGGGTCTGTGCACAAGGCGGCAAAAGGCTTCGTTGATCGCCAGGAAATGTCCTTGGGTGTCCACGAGCCAGGCCGGGTCCGGGATGGCGTCGAGCAATGCGCGACTCTCGCGGGACTTTTCATTGAAGGCCTCTGCCAGTTTCTTGGCCAGGTCTGTCGTCTGGTGGTAGCTGCGCTTCCAGCTCCAGGCGATGGCTGACAACGCCCCCAGCAGCACCAATCCCAGGATTGCATAAATTGCCCGGCGCTGACGCCATTCGGCGGCGGCCTGTTCGGGGCGGCTCGCCTGAGCCAGATCCCACCCGACCCAGCCAAAGAGGCTCAACGCGACCAGAACCAGGACCCACCACCCGATTTGGAGCGACCTGTCTGCTGTCATTGATTTTGTCATTGGCACTGCCGGATTCTAGTTTGGCGCAGTCCATTCTTGCGCTGCTTGCACGGTCACGCCATCAATTTTCCATTACCGGCCATCAGGCATTGACTAATGGCGGACCGTGGCGGCAATAACCGCGCAATTGTGCCGGGAGTACAATTTTGCGCAGCATCGGCAGCGCCGCCAGTCCGCAGCCCTGGCACCAACGGCATCGTCACATCTCCGAGGGAGGTCACATGCTCAAATTGAACGTGAATGGCAAGCAGCATCAGGTCGACGTCGAGCCCGAGATGCCGCTGCTCTGGGTGTTGCGCGACCATCTGGGCCTGCTCGGCACCAAATACGGCTGCGGCGTCGCCTTGTGCGGCGCCTGCACGGTTCATGTCGACGGCGCCCCGGTGCGTTCCTGCATCGTTCCGGCCTCGGCGGCGGTGGGCAAGTCCGTGGTGACCATCGAGGGACTGGCCGGCGGCGGCCTGCATCCCCTGCAGGAAGCCTGGATCGAACTCGAGGTGCCTCAGTGCGGCTACTGCCAGACAGGCATGATCATGTCGGCGGCGGCGCTGCTGGCGAAGACGCCCAAGCCCTCGGACGCCGACATCGACCGGGCGATGACCAACCTGTGCCGCTGCGGAACCTACACGCGAGTCCGTGAGGCGATCCACGCTGTCGCCGCCAAGCCGGCCAAGAAGGCCCAGGGGAGGACGCCATGAAGATCAGTCGCCGCGAATTTCTCAAGGCATCCGTCGCGTTGGGCGGCGGACTCTCGC
>DAIOGL010000017.1:6673-8760 GCA_036745235.1 Sulfuritalea sp. | reverse complement strand
ATCAGTCGCCGCGAATTTCTCAAGGCATCCGTCGCGTTGGGCGGCGGACTCTCGCTCGAGTTCTCCTTCCCGCTGGCCGCCAAGGCCGCGATATCGTCGAAGGTGCCGGTCACCGAAGTCAACGCTTGGGTGGTGATCCATCCGGATGACCGGGTGGTGGTGCGCATCGCGCGTTCCGAAATGGGCCAGGGCACCTATACCGCCCTGGCGCAACTGGTGGCCGAGGAACTCGATTGCGACTGGGCCAAGGTCAGTTCCGAGTTCGCATCGCCCAACGAGCACATCCGCAGGAAGCGCATCTGGGGCTCGATGTCCACCGGTGGCAGCATGGGCGTGCGCAGCTCGCAGGACTATGTGCGCAAGGCCGGCGCCGCCGCACGCATGATGCTGGTCAATGCCGCCGCTGCGCGCTGGAAGGTGCCGGTGGCCGAATGCACGGTCGACCGCGGCGTGATCGCTCACGGGCCGAGCCGGCGCACCCTGCGCTACGGCGAGGTGGCGGGCGCGGCAGGGAAGCTGGAGCCGCCGAAGGACATCGTCCTGCGCGATCCGAAGGACTGGAAGATCGCGGGCAAGCCGGTGCACCGCTTCGACATTCCGGACAAGGTCTTGGGCAAGCCGGTGTTCGGTGTCGACGTGGCGCTGCCGGGAATGTTGCATGCGTCGATCGCGCAGTGCCCGGTGTTCGGCGGCACGCTGAAGAGCGTCGACGCCGGCGTTGCCGAAAGGATGCGCGGCGTGAAGAAAGTGGTGCGGGAGGCCGATTTCGTCGCGGTCGTCGCCGACAGCTGGTGGCGCGCCGACCAGGCGCTGCAGAAGCTCCGGATCGAGTGGGATGCCGGTGGCAACGGCAGCGCCTCCAGCGAGACCATAACGGCGATGCTGCGCGAGGGCCTGGCCGATCCCAATCTGCCGCAGGCGCGAACAGTCGGCGCTGTCGACACGGCGTTGAAAGGCGCGGCCAGGGTGATCGAGGCCGAATACTCCTCGCCCTACCTCAACCACGCCACCATGGAGCCGCAGACCTGCACGGCGTGGCTGAAGCGCGAGGGCTTCCTCGAAGTGTGGACCTCGACGCAGGACGGCGAAGCCTCGATGGCCGCCGCCGCGGCGACCGCCGGGCTGCCGCTGGAGAAGGTCGAAGTGCACAAGATGATGCTCGGCGGCGGTTTCGGCCGCCGCGGCGGACCGCAGGATTTCGTCAGGCAGGGCGTGAGGATTGCGATGGCGATGCCGGACACGCCGGTGAAAATGATGTGGTCGCGCGAAGAGGACATGCAGCACGGCTTCTACCGTCCGGCGAGCATGGTGCGGATGAAGGCCGGACTCGATGCCGGCGGCAATCTGGTCGCCCTGCACACGCGCATCGCCTGTCCGTCGATCCTCAAGGTGCTGATGCCGCGGGCGCTGGGCAACGGGGGCATCGACTTCACGGCGGTGCGCTCCTTCACCGACATGCCCTATGCAGTGCCGCACCAGCGGGTCGATTACGCCATGCGCAACGGCCATGTGCCGGTCGGCTTCTGGCGCGCACCGGGGCAGCAGAATTCCTTCTACCGCGAGTGCTTCATCGACGAACTGGCGGTCGCGGCAGGCAAGGACCCGGTCGAGTACCGGCGGGCGATGCTGAAGCCGGACGACAGGAACCGTCTCGTCCTCGAGGCGGCGGTGAAGGCGGCGGGCTGGGGCACGCCGCTGCCGCCGGGCGTCCATCGCGGCGTCGCCGTCTCCGACGGTTTCGGCAGTTACGCCGCGATGGTTGCCGAGGTGTCGGTCGGCGCGAAGGGCACGCTCAAGGTGCACCGCATCGTTGTCGCGATCGACTCGGGGCACGTCGTGAACCCTGACACCTGTCGTGCGCAGGCCGAGGGCAATGTCATTTATGGCCTCGGCACCATCATCAACCAGGAGAACCGCGTCAAGAACGGACGCATCGTGGAATCGAATTTCCACGATTTCCCGCTGCCGCAGATTTCGGACATGCCCAGGGTCGAAACCGTGCTGGTCCCCAGCGGCGGATTCTGGGGCGGCCACGGCGAGCCGGCCATCCTGCCGCTGGTCCCTGCCGTGTGCAACGCCATCTTCGC
>DAIOGL010000017.1:0-6573 GCA_036745235.1 Sulfuritalea sp. | reverse complement strand
TCCGGGTACTCGCTCCGGAGCATTTCCGGCTCTTCGAAAAAGGCTTCGCTGGCGACGGCGAAGAACTCGGTCGGCAAGTCGGCGCCGTAGGGATCGAGCGGCGTGTCCTCGCCGCGATCGACGCGCCGCCGGAAGTCGTCGAAGGCCCGGCTCATCACCTCGCTCCAGCGCTGCCGCGACATGCCCTCGTGCATCGGCGGCAGGCCGTTGGCATCGCCGCTCTTCATGTCGAGCTTGTGGGCGAATTCGTGGATCACGACGTTGATGCCGCGAGTGTCTTCAGGGTGCTCGAACCAGGAGATCAGCACCGGGCCGCCATACCAGGCCTCGCCCATGACCTCGTCGTCGTACTCGTGTACCACGCCGTCTTCGTCCATCACCCGGCGCGGAATGACGAAGTCGCCCGGATAGACCACGATGCCGACCCAGCCCTCATACCAGCCCAGGCCCAGGTGGAGGACCGGCAGGCAGGCCTGCAGCGCGATCGCGACCTGGATGCGCGGCGTCAGTCGCAGTCCCTGTGCGCCGCTCCATTGCTTTTCGGCGATGAACTGGCGGGCAAGCCGGCGCAGGCGGCTGCGCTCGTCCGGGGTCAGGTGGCCGAGAAAGGGCAGGCCGGCTTCGGCTTCGTCCCACAGCTGCGCGGGGATTTCGAGGCGAGCGGCCTGCCGCTGCCGCCACCACGCAGACAAGCGGGGGATCATGGGAGGCGGCGGGTGTTGAGCCAGATGCCGGCAAAGATCAGGCAGATGCCGACGGCGTGATAGAGCGCAGGCTTTTCGTCGAGAAAAATCATCGACAGCATGATGCCGAAGGCCGGTATCAGATGCATGAACAGCCCCGCGCGCGCGGGGCCGACTTCGGCGACGCCGCGATTCCACAGGATGTAGCCGAGGAAGGCCGGCCCCACGCCGGTATAGACGATGCCGGCAATCGAGCCGGGTGTGACAAGGACATGACGGCCCTGGGCCATCTCCCAGAGGTAAGCGGGGAACAGGAAGATCAGCCCGGTGACCGTGATCGCGATGAGAAACGACAGGGGATGGACCGTCGGCCGGCGCGAGAGCAGCAGGGTGTAGGCCGACCAGGTCAGCACCGAGGCGAGGATCCAGATGTCGCCGACGTTCAGCGTCAGCTCGCGCAGGCGCTGCAGGTCGCCGTGGGCGACGATGCCGAGCACGCCGATGAAGGAGACGAGGATGCCTGCTGCTTCGCGAGCGTGCAGGCGTTTGCCCTGCAGCAGCCAGGAGATCAGCACGATCATGATGGGGGCGAAGGAATTCAGCAGCGTGCCGTTGATCGCCGTGGTGTAGCGCAGGCCGCCATACACCAGCACGTTGTAGCCGCCGGTGCCCAATGCCCCGAAGAGCAGCAGCCAGGGCCAGGCCGCGCGCAATCGCGGCCAGTCGCGACGCACATGCGGCAGCGCCAGCGGCAGCAGGCACAGCAGGGCGACCACCCAGCGCCAGAAGGACAGTGCGACCGGCGGCAACTCGCCGCGAAAGGCGCGACTGATGACCCAGTTGCCGGCCCAGAAGAGGTTGGCCAGGGTCAGCAGCAGGTAGGGGGAAACGTGAGCTGGTTTTTTCATGGATCGGGGATTATGTCCCAGTGCGCCTGCGCCTGGGACGGTATCCCGGCGATATGTCCCAGTGCGCCCGCGTCTGGGACCGTATCCGCGCGGAATTCGCCCCATGGGATAATTCGACCATGGTCTCAGTTGTGCATTCCCTCCAGCAGTCGAGCGGCGAAGCCGAAGCGCTGTCGCGCCTGTGCTCCGGTCTCCCCGCAGATGCCGCCGCCCGTGCCGCCGAGGCGCTGGACCTGGCGCGCGGGGCTTATGCCGACAAGGTCCTGGGTACCGGCGAAGCCATCCTGCAGCACGCCCTGGGCATGGCCCTGATCGTGGCCTCGCTCGATCTCGACGCCGATGCGCGGATTGCGGCCCTGCTGTTTGCCGCCAACGATCATGTCGAGGACTGCGGCGAGCGCCTGAAAGTCGGCTTTGGCGACACGGTGGCGGGGCTGGTGGGCGGCCTGCACCGCCTCGGCAGCCTGCGCCCGCTGACGCGCGCAGCCGCCGGGGCCGCTGAAGGCGTGACCGACATGCGGGCGCAGACGGAGATCCTGCGCAAGATGCTGCTGGCGATGGTCGATGACATCCGCGTGGTCCTGCTGCGGCTCGCCAGCCGGGTGCAGACCCTGCGCTTCCTCAACGACCGGCCGGGCGCCGAACGCGAGGAAATGGCCAGGGAGAGCCTGCTGATCTATGCCCCGCTGGCCAACCGCCTGGGCATCTGGCACGTCAAGTGGGAGCTGGAGGACCTGTCCTTCCGCTATCTGGAACCGGAGACCTACAAGCGCATCGCCAGGATGCTGGACGAAAAGCGCTCGGAGCGCGCGGGCTTCATCGACACGGCTGTGGCCCGCCTGCAGAAGGAGATGGCCGCCGCCGGCATACGCGCCGAGATTTACGGCCGGCCCAAGCACATATTCAGCATCTGGAACAAGATGCGCGGCAAGGACATCGACTTCGAGAAAGTCTATGACATTCGCGCGGTGCGCATCATCGTCGACGAGATCAAGGACTGCTACACGGCGCTGGGCATCGTGCACCACCTCTGGCAGCCGATTCGCGGCGAGTTCGACGACTACATCGCCCATCCCAAGGGCAACTTCTATCGTTCGCTGCATACCGCGGTGGAAGACGCCGACGGCCGCTCGCTGGAGGTTCAGATCCGCACCCGCGAGATGCACGAGCATGCCGAGCTGGGCGTGGCCGCCCACTGGCGCTACAAGGAATCCGGCAGTTCGGTGAAGGCCGGCGGTGCCTACGAGGACAAGATCTCATGGCTGCGGCAACTGTTGTCGTGGCGCGACGAAATCGCGGATTCCGCCGAATGGGTGCAACAGTTCAAGCGGGCGGCGCTGGACGACACGATTTATGTGCTGACGCCGCAGGACAAGGTGATCGACCTGCCGCGCGGCGCCACGCCGCTCGACTTTGCCTACCGGCTGCATACCGATCTCGGCCACCGCTGCCGCGGCGCGAAGATCGACGGCCACATGGTGCCGCTCAACACGGCCCTGCAGAACGGGCAGCGCGTGGAAGTCGTCACGGTCAAGAGCGGCGGTCCGTCGCGCGACTGGCTGAACCCGGCACAGGGCTATCTGGCCACGTCTCGCGCGCGATCCAAGGTCAAGCAGTGGTTTGCGGCACAGGACGAAGCCGAGATGCTGGCGCAGGGGCGCAGCCTGGTCACCAAGGAATTGCAGCGCGAAGGGCAGACCCAGGCGAATCTCGACGAACTGGCGGTCAAACTCGGGCTGAAGAGCGCCGAGGCGCTGTTTCTCGCCGCGGCACGCGGCGAAGTCGGCATGCGGGCGATCGACGTCGCCTTGCGCGGCGGTGCCGAAGCGCTGCCGCCCGAGCCGGAGATCCAGACGCGCAAGAGCCGCGCCGGCGACAGCCGCATCCTGGTGGTCGGCGTGGACAAGTTGCTGACGCAGGTGGGAAAGTGCTGCAAGCCGATGCCGCCGGACGCCATTACCGGTTTCGTCACGCGCGGCAAGGGCATCTCGATCCACCGCGTCGAATGCATCAACTTCCGCAACATGGCGGCGCGCAATCCGGAACGGGTGATCAGCGCGGAGTGGGGTGAGGGGGGTGCGCAGTCCGGCGCAGTCTATCCGGTCGACCTGCTGGTCGACGCGGGCGACCGGCAGGGGCTGCTGCGCGACATATCCGACATCCTGTCGCGCGAGAAGATCAACGTCACCGCGGTCAAGACCCAGTCCCGGGCGGGCATCGCGCACATGAACTTCACCGTGGAATTGTCAGGCACGGCGGCACTGAAAAAGGCCCTGTCGCTGTTGCGTGAGGTGCCGGGCGTGATCCATGCCGAGCGGCGCTGATACTATAGGCATCGCGCAGGCAGGATGCCTGTGAAACACACGAGGACCCGTTTGTGACTCCAATCGCGATCGACTACACGAGAACCTATCGCTGGATCGTGGTCAACAGCTATCGGGTGCGAGTGGCCATCTTTGCCCTGATAGCCCTGCCGATCGGGCTGCATCTGATGCCGCGCGCTCCCGGTGCCGCCATGTGGAGCCTGTTCGTTCTCCAGTTCGTGGCCTACCCGCATTTGATGCACTGGCGCACACGAACGGCCAGGCATCCGACCCGGACCGAGCTGGGCAACCTGATCGTCGATTCGCTGGTATTCGGCGCATGGGCGGCTGGACTCGGGTTTCCCCTGTGGATCAGCGTCGCGATGTTTCTCGCCAGCCTGTTGAGCCATACGATCACTCGCGGCATGCCGGGCGTCGTCATCTGTCCCCTTGCCTTTGCAAGCGGCGCCCTGGCGTCCACCACGGTGATCGCGTTTCATTTGTCGACGGATACCGATGGCCTGGTGACACTGGCCTCCATCGTCGGGCTAGCGGTCTACCTGTCGTTGATGGGCATCGAGTTCTTTACCCACATCCGGCAACTGCGTGACGTGCAAGATACGCTGGACACTCAGAAGAAGATCCTCGAGGAGGCAAACGCAGCCCTGCACGACCAGATCGGGAAGATTCACGACTTGCAGGAAAAGCTGCGTGAGCAGGCCAACCGCGATTCCCTTACGGGGCTCTTCAACCGGCGCTACCTCGAGGGCACGCTGGAGCGCGAACTCGCGCGCTGCAAGCGGGAAGGGGCGCCATTGACGCTGATGCTGCTCGACGTCGATCACTTCAAGCTGGTGAACGACACGTTCGGGCACCAGGCGGGTGACGAAGTGTTGCGGGTGTTCAGCCATTTGCTGCTGGAGCACGCGCGTGCCGAGGATGTCGTGTGCCGTTATGGCGGCGAAGAGTTTCTGCTGGTCTTGCCGAAGATGCCGCTGGCCATCGCCCGCGAGCGCTCTGCGCAGTTGCTGAAGCTCTTCCAGGAGACCGCCGTATCGTTCAAGGAACGGCAGATCAGGATTACGACCTCGATCGGCATCGCAACGACTCCCGTGCATGCGGATTCGGTCGAGGGCGTGATCCATTGCGCGGACGAGGCTCTCTATCAGGCGAAACTGTCGGGTCGCAATCGGGTGGTGGTCTTTGGCGACACGGCGCCGGGCGGTCCCGCCAGCTAGATTCGGGGCACCGGATGGCGCCGCAGTCAGTTCGAGGGGGGCGGGGCAGCCGCGGGAACGTAGCCGCGGCCCAGTATGTATTCCCAGTCCGGCCGTCCGTGCCGGAGGGCCAACGCGGCCATGGCTTCGTGGTCGTAGGGAACAGCGATCAGTTGCGCGTTCCAGCGCGAGCCGTTCTTTTCGATGATGGCGTAGCGGGCGTCCGGGGCGCCGTTTTCCACCGCATGGTAGATCGGCTGGTTGTCGTCCCAGGCCGGCTGGCCAACGCTGCCGGGATTCACCAGCATCTGGCCGCGGGCCGAGCGCATCATGCGCGGCACGTGGGTGTGACCGCAGACAACCACGGCGGCGCTGACGGCGCCGAGGCGCTGGCTGATTTCCTCCCGGGTCGCGAGGCGCAGCCGGCCCGGTTCCACCGACTCGAGGAAATATTCCGCGTCATGGGCGGGCGTGCCGTGGCAGAGAAATATTTCCCCGCTGTAGGGATGAAATGGATTCAGCGAAGCAATCCAGTCCAGTTCCGCAGGTCCGAGTTGCGAGCGGGTATAAGCGTCCGACGGGTCGCAGGCTTGCGGATCCAGGTTCAGCACCTGCCGTTCGTGATTGCCGCGCAGATGCAGCCAGTCCTGCGCCATCAGGAATTGTGCGGTCTCCCTGGGCAGCAGCGGGCCCGAAAGGCTGTCACCGAGATTGACCACCGCGTCGACGCCGCGCCGGCCGAAGTCCTCGACCACCGCTTGCAGTGCAGCGAGGTTGCCGTGAATGTCCGAGACAACGGCGATGCGCATGATCAGCCGACCCGCGCGGCGATATGGTGCAGATGCAGGCGCGGCAGGGCGGCGCGCAGGCGCTCAGGGTGCGCCGAGGCCTGCAGTTGCAGCCGGCCGGAGCCGTGGGCCAGGCGTCCGGCGAGGCGCTGCGTCTGGCGCGCCACCGCATCGGCGACATCGACCAGTTCGGCACGGCTGCCGACGACTTCCCTCAGCAGCGGCGCGAGAAAGCTGTAGTGCGTGCAGCCCAGCACGATGCGGTCGACGCCCCGGTCGAGCAGCGGTTCGACCCGGGCGCGGACGTCGGCGGCGAGCGCCGGGTCGTCCAGTTGCAGCATCTCGACATGGGTGGCCCAGCCGGGGCAGGGCTCGACGAATACCTCGACATGGCCCGCATGCGCGCGGATCAAGTGCTTCAGGCGCTGGCTGCCGGCGGTGGCCTCGGTCGCCAGTACGGCGATGCGGCCGCTCCTGCTCTCCTGCGCCGCCGGCTTGATGCCGGGCTCGACGCCGACCACGGCCATGCCGGGATGCGCCGCACGCAGCGCCTGCACTGCCGCCGTCGTGGCGGTGTTGCAGGCCACCACCAGCAGGCCGCAGCCGTGGCGCGTCAACTCTTCACCGATGGCGAGCACGCGACACTGGATCTGCTCTTCGCTCTTGTTGCCGTA
>DAIOGL010000016.1:15499-19009 GCA_036745235.1 Sulfuritalea sp. | reverse complement strand
CATGCCCGAGGTGGCCGGCGAAGCCGGCGACGCCGGTCCCGGTCTTGAAGCCCGTCGCCGCAATCTTGTACAGCGCGACCGCGATAACGCCCGTCAACGCCACATAGAAGGTCTGGTTGTGGAACAGCGCAACGCCGAGCAGGGTCAGCGCGAAAAGTATGAATTCAATGGGAATACCGAACATGATGGCTCCTGAATGATTCGGCGCATTATAGTGAAGGCAGCGGCCGGCATGCGTCAGTTATAGTTGCGGCGATGCCTTCTCGAGGGAGATTTGCCGTGCGCCTGCTTGTCCATCAGTTTCTGGCCGTCGTGCTGTTCTGCCTGCACTCCGTCGCCGCAGCGCAGGAGATTGCGCAGCTTTCAGCCGGCCAATCGCTCTACCTGCCGATCTATTCGCACCTCTATCATGGCGATGTACACCCGCGGACCGGCAAGCCCTCGGAAACGCTCGTATCCACCCATATCAGCATTCGCAACACCGACCCCGGCGCCGGCATGAGGGTCGTCAGCGCACGCTACTACAACACCGACGGCAAGCTGCTGCGCGAGTTCCTGCAGAAGCCGCAGGCGATTCCGCCGCTCGGCACCTACGAACTCTACGTACCGCGCTCGGACTCATCGGGCGGTTCGGGGGCCAACTTCATCATCGACTGGCGCGCCGACAAGCCGATCAACCCGCCGCTGGTGGAAGCCTTGCACGCGGACATCCGCGAAGCGCGCACCCTGCTTTTCGTCACCACGGCACGCCCGATCCAGACCCGTTGAGGGCCTGCCCGGATCAGCCTTCGTCCATCAGGAACAGCGCCGACTCCATTTCGAAGCGGCCGTGCGGCGACGCCATGGCAATCAGGGTGTGGCCCGGCTCGACGATGAAATCGGCGGGAGGATTGAAGGTCCAGTCGCCGCGCGTGCGTACCGCGAGAAGTATGTAGGTCGTGCCCTTGAGCCCCAGTTCGCCCAGCGCCTTGGGCACGAAGCTGCGCGGCACGACCACTTCCTCGACGCGCAGCTTGTGCTCGGTGCGCAGCATCTCGTCGAGAAAGGACACCACGTGCGGCCGGATCATCGCCGAGGCGATGCGCATGCCGCCGGTGAAATTGGGCGAAACGACGGCGTCGGCGCCCGCCTTCCTCATCTTCTCGACGTTGCGCATGTCGTTGCAGCGCGCGACGACGCGCACCCCGGGCGCCAGCTGCTTCGCCGTAAGCGCGATCATCAAATTGCGGCTGTCATCACCGGTGACGGCAAAAACTCCATGGGCATCCTCGATATTCGCCTCGACCAGCACGTCGTCATCGACCGCGTCGCCGTGTATGTAAAGCAGGCCGGGCCGCTTTTCGGCCTGCGCCTCGAGCTGCCCGAGTTCCTCGTCGATGGCGATGTAGTGGCGGGTCGTGGCGTCGAGCTCCTGAGCCACATTGCGGCCGACCCGGCCGAAGCCGCATACGATGTAGTGTCCGTGCAGCTTCTTCATCATCTTGTCCATCCGCCGTCTCCGCATCGACTTGTCGAAATCGCTGGCCAGAACGATGGCCGTCACGCTTGAAAAGAAATAGGTCATCACGGCGATGCCGGAAAAGGAGATCGCCATGGTGAAGACTTCGGTCTCCGGCCGCCGCCAGATCTCCACGCCGGCACCGTAGCCGATCGTGGCGACCATCAGGAAGGTCATGTAGAAGGCGTCGAGCCAGCCGGTATCGGCGCCGCCGAGATGCTTGTAGCCCACCGTGCCGACGCCCATGATCGAAGCGAAGGCGATCAGCGAGATGCCTATCGACAGGCGCGCGCGGTGAAAAACTTCATCGGTGTTGCCGTCGGAAATCATGGTCCTGTGAACAAGGCGCCGTCGCGCGGGCGCCGACTGTTTCGGATGGGCCGATTTTACCTGCTGTTCCCCGCCGCTACGCCGGTATCATTCGTGTCCATGCACTCCAACCTGCTCTGGATCCTGCTTCTGCTTACGGCCGCGGTCGGCACTGTGGCGGTTGCACGCCGCTTCAGGCTACCGTCGATGCTCGCCTATCTGACGATCGGCATGGCCCTGGGACCGCACGGACTGGCCCGCCTGACGGAAAGCGCCGAGGTTGCGGGCTTTGCCGAATTCGGCATCGTCTTCCTGATGTTTTCGATCGGCCTCGAGTTCAGCCTGAAGCGCCTGCAGGCCATGCGCACGCTGGTATTCGGCTTCGGCTCGGCACAGATGGCGCTGACGGCGCTGGGGACCGGACTGGTCACCGCCCTGGCCTACGGTCAGGGCTGGCGCAGCGGCATCGCCGTCGGACTGGCAGTCGCGATGTCGTCGACAGCCATCGTCGCCAAGATGCTTTCCGAGCGCTTCGAGCTCCACTCGCGTTCCGGGCGGCAGACCATGGGCGTGCTGCTGTTCCAGGACCTTGCCGTTGCGCCCTGCCTGATCCTGCTGCCGGCTCTGGCCGCGTCGGGCGAAGACCTGGGACGCTCGCTGGCCGTGGCCGCCGCCCAGATGCTTGCCGTCCTGGCGCTGATGATCTGGCTGGGACAGAAACTGATGGGCCGCATTTTCGACTCCGCTGCACAGTACAAGTCGAGCGAACTGCTGGTGCTGACCACGCTGTGGGTCGTGGTCGGACTTTCCTTCCTGACCTCGCAGGCCGGACTGTCGCTGGCACTGGGCGCCTTCGTCGGCGGCATGCTTATTTCCGAAACTGCCTACCGCCACCATGTCGAAGCCGACGTCCGCCCGTTTCGCGACATCCTGCTCGGCCTCTTCTTCGTCACCGTCGGCATGATGCTGGACATCCAGTACGTGCTCGCCAATGTCCACAAGCTGCTGCTGGCCGTGATTCTGCTGATCGGCGGCAAGGCCGCGGTAATGCTGCTGATTACGCGGGTGGCAAGAACGCCGCTGGTCGCCAGTCTGCGCACATCGGCCCAGCTGGCGCAGGGCGGCGAGTTCGGCCTGGTGCTGATCGGGCTCGCCTACCAGCTCCAGCTGATCAGCCTCAGCGCGTTCCAGATCACGCTCTCCGCCATGCTGGTGTCGATGTTCGTCGCGCCCTTCCTGATCGCCCGCGCCGCGAGCCTGTCCGGCGACTTGGGGCGCGGCGACTGGGCGCACAAGGCCACGGTGATCCACAATATCGCGGTGCATAGCCTCGAGCTGGGCGAGCACGTGATCATCTGCGGCTATGGCCGCACCGGCGGGCGCATCGCGGAATTCCTCGCCATCGAAAGGATTCCCTTCATCGCTCTCGACGTCGACCCGCAACGCATTGCCGAGGCCCGCACCCAGGGCATCAACGTCGTCTTCGGCAACGCCGACCGTCCGGAGGTCTTGCAGGCGGCAGGCGTCGCCCGGGCGCGCTCCGTGGTCGTCACCTATCCCGAGGCGCATTCGGCGGAGCGCGTGGTGCGCATCGTTCGCGCCACGCGAGCGGAAATTCCCATCGTGGTGCGCACCACCGACGACAGGGATGTCGCCCGCCTCAAGGCCGCCGGCGCCACCGAGGTGATCCCCGAAGTGCTGGA
>DAIOGL010000016.1:2700-15399 GCA_036745235.1 Sulfuritalea sp. | reverse complement strand
TTAAGCGCCGTTTAAGCGGCGCCCTTCATGATTCGTTTCACTCAACAATCATGGAGACTCCCATGCGACACCTTCTCGTAATTGCGGCTGCCATCTTCACGGTGAGCGCCCATGCCGAAACCCCGCGCGACTTTCTCACCCGCTTCGAGAAGGAGGCGGGCGCAGCGGCTTCCGCCGAGCGCGGCGCGCGCTTCTTCACGACCAGGCAAGGCGGCGAATGGAGCTGTGCCTCCTGCCACACCGACAAGCCGACCCAGGCAGGCCGCCATGCCAAGACCGACAAGGCCATCACGCCGCTGGCGCCGGCGACCAACGCCGAGCGCTTCACCGATGCCGCCAAGGTGGACAAATGGTTCCGCCGCAACTGCAACGACACCCTCAACCGGGTCTGCAGCGCCCAGGAAAAGGCCGACGTCATGGCCTGGCTGCTGTCCCTCAGGTAATCCGGAGCCGCTCATGAAACCAATCATTGCCGCATCCCTGCTCGCCCTGCTGGCGACCCTCGCCCTGCCGGCCCAGGCCGACAACTACAGCGTGCCGAAGAACGCCGCCTTCGAAGAAGAATGCGCCTCCTGCCACATGGCCTATCCGCCGCAGATGCTGCACGCCGATTCCTGGCGCGCCATGATGGGCGATCTGTCGCGCCACTTCGGCTCCGACGCCAGCATCGACGAAAAGCGCCGTATCGCCATCACCGACTTTCTGGTCGCCAATTCCGGAGGACGCAAGACCGGGAATACCCGCGATGCCCAGGGCAAGCCGCTGCTGCGCATTACCGAAACCGCGCGCTTCGAGAAGAAGCACCGCGAGATATCCGCCGCAACCTGGAAGCGCGCCTCGATCAAGAGCCCGGCCAACTGCGGCGCCTGCCATACGCGAGCGGCAGCCGGCGAATACAGCGAACGCTCGATCAACATTCCCAAGTGAGGCCCCAAATGAATACCGAACTCAAGCCTGTACGCGTCTGGGATCTGCCGACGCGGGTCTTCCACTGGTCGCTGGTGGCGAGTTTCGCCACAGCCTTCGTCACCTCGGAATCCGAGAAGCTGCGCGACATTCACGTCGTCGCCGGCTACACCCTCGCCGCGCTGATCGTCTTCCGCCTGCTGTGGGGTTTTATCGGCGGCGGCTATTCGCGCTTCGCCGAATTCCTGCCGACTCCGCAGAAGCTGATCGACTACCTCAAATCCCTGATCAACGGCAAGCCGCAGCATTATGTCGGGCACAACCCGGCGGGCGCGGTGGCCATCTTTCTGTTGCTCGGCCTCGGTGTCGTTGCTGCCGCCAGCGGCTGGGCCACTTATGAAGACATGGGCGGACACTTCATGGAAGAACTGCACGAAGTCGCCGCCAATGGCATGATGGCAATTGTTGTCATTCACATTGCGGGCGTCATCGTCAGCAGCTGGCTGCACCGCGAGAACCTGGTCATGGCGATGATCACCGGCTGGAAGAAGATGCGTAATACAGTCAATGAGAATCCTGCTGGTTGAAGACGACGCCCTGCTCGGCGACGCGCTCCAGGTCGGCCTGCGTCAGGCCGACCACGTCGTCGACTGGGTCAGGGACGGCGTCAGTGCCGAAACGGCGCTGGCGGCGGAGGACTACGCGGCCGTGATCCTCGATCTGGGCCTGCCGCGAATGGGCGGGTTGGAAGTGCTGCGTCACCTGCGGGCGAAGCAGAAGACCCTTCCGGTGCTGATCCTCACGGCGCGGGATACCGTGGACGACCGCATCCGCGGCCTGGATGCCGGAGCCGACGACTACCTGGTCAAGCCCTTCGATCTGGGCGAGCTGAACGCCCGGCTGCGCGCCCTGCTAAGACGTGCCGGCGGCCAGCCGTCGCCCCTGCTCGCGGCCGCGGGCATCACGCTCGACCCGGCAACGCGGCGGGTGGAATGCGCGGGCAGGGAAGTCGATCTCTCGGCCAAGGAGTACGCCCTGCTGCACGCCCTGATGCAGCAGCCGGGACGCGCCCTGTCGCGCGCCCAGCTCGAGCAGCACCTCTACGCCTGGGGCGACGAGATCGGCAGCAATACGGTAGAGGTCTATATCCATCATCTGCGGCGCAAGCTGGGAGCCGACGCGATCCGTACCCTGCGCGGCATCGGCTATGTCGTTGCCAAGGCCGGAACTCCCACATGAAGCGTCCACTGTCCCTGCGCACCCGGCTGGTCGGCCTGACCCTGCTGGCGGTAGCCCTGGTCTGGCTGCTCACCGCATTTGTCACCTGGCGCGAAGCACGCCACGAACTCGAAGAACTGCTGGCCCATCCACCGAGCACGACGGCCGCCCACATGGCCAGGGAACGCAACGAGGTGGCCGCCGAAATCGCACAGCAACTGCTGAAGCCGATGCTGCTCGCCCTGCCCGCGCTGGCCCTCCTGCTGGTGATTGCGATCGGCTTTGCGCTGGCGCCCTTGCGCCAGCTCGCACGCGACGTCGCGGCACGCGCGCCGGACCGGCTCGACCCTCTGCCGATCGAAGCCCTGCCGACGGAAGTCGCGCCCCTGGTGGCGCGCCTCAACAAGCTGTTCGCCGACATCATGCGGGCACTGGAAAACGAGCGCCGCTTTACCGCCGACGCGGCGCATGAATTGCGCACGCCGCTCGCCGCACTCAAGGCTCAGGCTCAGGTGGCGCTGGCATCGGTGGATGCCGCGGAGCGTCAACACGCGTTGAGCCAGATCCTGACCGGCTGCGACCGGGCCACGCATCTGGTGGCACAGCTGCTGACCCTGGCGCGGCTGGATGCGCACGGCGCGGAGCAGATGCAGGACGTGGCGCTGCGACCGCTTGCCGAGGAGGTCCTGGCCATGAGCGCCGGGGAGGCCATCGAGCGTCATTGCGACCTCCTCCTGCGCGAGGGCGACGCCCGTGTCCGCGGCGATGCGATGCTGCTGCAGGTACTGCTGCGCAATCTGGTGGACAACGCGATTCGCCACAGCGGCGCCAGCCAGGTCGAGGTTTCCATCGCCCAGCACGGCGGCCGCGTCGTGCTGCGCGTCGGCGACAACGGATGCGGCATCGCCGCGAACGAACTCGAGCGTGTGCAGCAACGCTTTTACCGTAGCGCCAGCGCCGACTCTTCGGGCAGCGGACTGGGCTTGTCCATCGTCAAGCGGATCATCGAACTGCATGGCGGGACGCTGGGCATCAGTCCCGCGGCGACGGGGCAAGGCCTTGCGTTGCTGGTCGATCTGCCTCGCGCCGGAGGGTAGCCACGAAACATCCGCCGGCCGGCGGTCGCTGAAGCGATCTGCAGGTCGGCACCGCCTTCCAACTTGCCTCTGGGGACGACCGGGGCTAGGCTTGCTCTATCACTAAAGTAAGGTGCGAGTAAGCTTCGCCGGAGTAGCATCGGTACCTTTCGGGAAGACAGTGGAAGCCAGCCAGC
The DNA here is from genome assembly GCA_036745235.1 of Sulfuritalea sp. GTDB lineage: Bacteria > Pseudomonadota > Gammaproteobacteria > Burkholderiales > Rhodocyclaceae > Sulfuritalea. The sequence continues at coordinate 12,002 of DAIOGL010000016.1, read as the reverse complement.
GCGTGCCCGTTGCGGAACGGGACCTCCTCGACAAGATCATCCAGGGTTCCCCGGTGCCGACCTTCGTCATCGACCGGGAACACCGGGTGACGCACTGGAATCGTGCCTGCGAGGTCGTGCTTCACTATCCTGCGGCAAAGATGATCGGCAGCCGGGATCAATGGCGCCCGTTCTATCCCCATTCCCGCCCGGTCATGGCTGATCTGGTGGTATCGGGGGACATCGATGCCGTCGCGACCTTCTACGACGGCAAGTATCGACGCTCGTCGCTGATTCCGGGATCCTACGAGGCGGAGGACTTCTTTCCGAACATCGGTCCCGGCGGTACGTGGCTGTACTTCACGGCGGCGCCTTTGCTCAACACCGCGGGAGAACTGATTGGCGCCATCGAAACGCTGCAGGACGTCACCCTGCGCAAGCGCGCCGATGAAGCATTGCAGCAGGAACACGAGAAGCAGCGCGCCATCATCGAACACTTCCCCTGCGGCATCACGCTGATCGACGAGGAACTGCGCGTCACCCGCTACAACGAAGAGTTCCGGCGCCTGGCCGGACTGCCAAGCGAGATTTTTGCCGCCGGCGCACCCGATCTCCAATCCATCCTGCGCGTGGCGGCCGATCGCGGCGAGTACGGCGCAGCAGACCCCGACGCCGCCTATGCGGCAGCGATGGAGCGCGTCAATCAGCGCCAACCCTATCGTGTCGAACGTCAGCGCGGCGACGGTACGGTGCTTGAAATCCAGCGCTCGCCGCTCCCCGATGGCGGCTTCGTCACCTCCTATACCGACATCACCGAGCGCAAGCGCATCGAGGCGCGAATGGCCTCGCTGCTCGAGGAGCAAAGGCTGATCTTCGACAATGCGCATGTCGGCATCGCCCTGATCAGGAATCGCGTGATCCTCAACTGCAACCGGCGGGTGGCCGAGATCTTCGGCTTCGACGGGCCGGAGCAATTGATCGGCCAAAGCACGGAGGTCATCTTTCCTTCCCGCGAAGACTGGCTCGCCGAGGGCGAAGCGGCCTATCGCGATCTGATGGAACAAGGCTACTGCGACCGCGAAATGCGCCACCGGCGGCGCGACGGACAGATCATCTGGTGCGAAACCTCGGGCCGCTCGCTGGACCCCGCGGCGCCGCAGGATGGATCGATCTGGGTTTATGCCGATATCAGCGAGCGCAAGCGCCATCAGGCGGAACTGCAACTGGCCGACACCGTGTTCGCCAACACGCTGGAAGCGCTGCTGATCACCGACCGCGACGGAGTCATCATCAAGGTCAACCGTGCCTTCACGGACATCACCGGCTACGCCGAGCAGGAGGTCATCGGCCACACCCCGCGGATCATGAAATCGGGCCGCCACCACGACGGTTTCTACGCGGAGATGTGGCACACGGTGCTTGCGGCCGGCGCCTGGGAGGGCGAGGTCTGGGACAGGCGCAAGAATGGCGAGATCTATCCGAAATGGCTGTCCATCACGGCGACGCAGGATGCGCAGGGCGAAGTGCAGAACTTCGTCGGCTGCTTTTCCGACATCTCGCTGCGCAAGGCAACGGAAGAGAAGATTCAGCATCTGGCCCACCATGACCCGCTCACCGGGTTGCCCAACCGCCTGCTGCTGCGCGACCGCTTCAGCCAGATGAGCGAACGGCAGAAGCGCTCCGGCAAGCGCATGGCCTTCATGTTTCTCGATCTCGATCACTTCAAGCGCATCAACGACTCCCTCGGCCACCCGGTGGGCGACAGCCTGCTGGTCGCCGTGGTTGCCCGCCTCAAGCTGTGCCTCAGGGATTCGGACACGCTGAGCCGCCAGGGCGGGGACGAATTCATTCTGCTGCTGGACGACGTCGAGGGGCCCGAGGCCGTGGCGCGCATTGCCGAAAAAGTGCAGGAATGCCTGTTGCAGCCCTTCGACGTCGGCCAGCAAAGCCTGACGACTTCGGCATCGCTCGGCATCGCCCTGTCGCCCGATGACGGCCGCGACTTCGACACCCTGATGCAGAAGGCCGACACCGCGATGTACCACGCCAAGGAATCCGGGCGCCAGGCTTTCAGCTTCTTCTCGGCCGAGATGAACCAGCGGGCCAATCACCGGCTCGACCTGACCAATCGCCTGCGTCGGGCCATCGACAGGCAGGAACTCAGCCTGGTTTTCCAGCCGCAGGTATATGCCGACTCGGGGAACATCTTCGGTGCCGAGGCGCTGCTGCGATGGAACTGCGCAGGCGGCGGCAGCGTCTCGCCGATGGACTTCATTCCGGTCGCCGAGGAATCCGGGCTGATACTGCCCATCGGCGAATGGGTGCTGGCGGAAGCCTGCCGTCAGGCCCGGCTCTGGCGCGACAGCGGCAACGACTGGAAGATCGCCGTAAACGTGTCGGGCAAGCAGATCTTCCGCACCGACCTGGTCGACCTGGTACGGCGCCACGCGCGCGATGCCGGCGTCCCGCCGCGACAGATCGAAATCGAACTCACCGAATCCACGCTGATGGAGAACAGCGACACGCTGCGCGAGGTCATCTCGGATCTCAAGACCATCGGCACCAGTGTCGCCATCGACGATTTCGGCACCGGCTATTCGAGCCTGTCCTACCTGAAGCGCTTCCGTGTCGACAAGCTGAAGATCGACCGCTCCTTCATCGCCGACATGCATCAGGACGAGGAAGGCGATGCGCTGGCGCGGGCCATCATCAGCATTGCGCGCTCGCTGCGGCTGCGCGCCATTGCCGAAGGCGTGGAAACCGTCGAGCAGCTGGATCGGGTGCAGCGCTACGGATGCAACGAGATCCAGGGCTACTTCTTCAGCCGGCCGCTGTCCGCCGAGACATTCGAGAAATTCGCCGCGGGACGCCGCGCCCACTGACAGCGCCCGCGCGCTGCGCAGCCGCGCCGCGCGCGGAGTTCAATGCATAATCCGGTCATGACCCTGCCGCATGCGCCGTTGACCGAAGCTGACACTCTGCCGTGGCATGCCCGGACGGCCGAAGCGGTGGCCGCTGCCATGGCAGTGACGCCTGCGGCGGGTCTCAGCGAGGACGAGGCCGCCAGACGGCTTGTCCGCCACGGCCCCAACGCGCTGCCGGAAGGCAAGCAGCGTGGCCCGCTGCGAATCTTCCTGTCCCAGTTCAGCGATGTGATGATCCTTGTGCTGCTGGCCGCGGCCGCCATCTCGATGGCCCTCGGCGAATTCGAGGACGCGCTGGCGATCCTGGTCATCGTTACGCTCAATGCCGCCATAGGCTTCTTTCAGGAGACCCGCACCGAGCGTGCCATCGCCGCCTTGCGCAGCATGGCCACGCCTTCCGCGCGAGTGCGGCGCGGCGGGGAACTGAAAAGCCTGCCATCGCACCAGCTCGTGCCGGGCGACATCGTGCTGCTCGAGGCGGGCAACATCGTGCCGGCGGACCTGCGCCTGACCGAAAGTGCAAATCTGCGCATCGCCGAGGCCGCGCTGACGGGCGAGTCGCATCCGTCGGAAAAGACCGTGCAATCCATGGAGGCCGCCGACAGCGCCCTGGGCGACCGCAGCAACATGGCTTTCAAGGGCACCATCGTCACCTACGGACGCGGCAGCGGCATCGTCGTCGGCACCGGCCTGGCCACGGAATTGGGCAAGATCGCCACCCTGCTGGCGGAAGCCAAGGAAAGCCGCACGCCGCTGCAGCAGCGGCTGGCGCGTTTCGGCGGGCGGCTCACCGTGGTCCTGCTCGCGATCTGCGCCATCGTGTTTTTCGCGGGGCTGTTGCGCGGCGAACCGCTGCTGCTGATGTTCATGACCGCAGTCAGCCTGGCCGTCGCCGCGATACCGGAGGCGCTCCCGGCGATGGTGGCGATTTCGCTGGCCATCGGCGCGTCGCGCATGGTCAAGCAGCACGCGCTGGTGCGCCGCCTGCCGGCCGTGGAGACGCTGGGCTCGATCACCTTCATCTGCTCCGACAAGACCGGTACGCTGACCCAGAACCGCATGCAGGCGCAAGCGTTTTTTGCCGCCGGCTCGGCGACCCCGTCCCTGGATGCGGAGACCTGGATGAACCTGTTCCGCGCGCTCGCTCTCAACAGCGATGCCAGCCTGGGCAAGTCCGGCCAGGCCTCGGGGGACCCCACGGAGATCGCTCTGCTGGAAGCCGCGTTGCACCACGGCTGCGACCGGGCGGCATTGGAACAGGCCTATCCGCGCGTCGCCGAGATTCCCTTCGATTCGGAACGCCAGCGCATGACGACCCTGCACCGGGCCGGCACCGGATTCATCGCCTACACCAAGGGCGCACCTGAAGTCGTGCTGGCCTTGTGCAATGTTCAACTCGACGCGAATGGCGAAAGCCCGCTCATGTCGGACGCATGGCAGCGGCAATCCGAGACGATGGCCCAGGCGGGCTTGCGCGTGATGGCGATCGCCATGCGCCGTCTCGACGCGCTGCCGGACGAACTGCCCGCGGCAGAACGCGGGCTCACCCTGCTCGGACTGGTCGGCCTGATGGACCCGCCACGGCGCGAAGCGCATCATGCCGTCATGGAGTGCCAGTCGGCCGGCATCACGCCGGTGATGATCACCGGCGACCACCCGGCGACGGCCAGCGCCATCGCGCGGCAACTGGGCATCGTCGGCGGCAGCAATGGCGGCGTCGTGCTGACCGGGCCGCAACTGGCTGCGCTGTCGGACGACGAACTGCGCACCCAGGTGGAATCCGTCCGGGTCTATGCGCGCGTCGATCCGGCGCAGAAGATCCGCATCGTGCAGGCCTTGCAGGCCAACGGCGAATACGTCGCGATGACCGGTGACGGGGTAAACGATGCGCCGGCGCTCAAGGCCGCCAACATCGGCGTCGCCATGGGCAAGGGCGGCACGGACGTGGCGCGCGAAGCCGCCCATATGGTGCTGCTGGACGACAACTTCGCCACTATCGTGCACGCGGTGCGCGAAGGCCGGCGCATCTACGACAACATCCGCAAGTTCATCAAGTACATCCTGGCCAGCAATTCAGGCGAACTGTGGACGCTCCTGCTCGCCCCGTTCTTCGGGCTGCCCATCCCGCTGCTGCCGATTCATATTCTCTGGATCAACCTCGTGACGGATGGCCTGCCCGGCCTCGCCCTCACCATCGAGCCGTCCGAGCGGGACGTCATGAGCCGTCCGCCGCGTCCGCCGAATGAAAGCATTTTCGCCCACGGCCTCTGGCAGCATGTCGTCTGGGTCGGACTGCTGATGGGCGCCGCCACGCTGCTGACGCAGGCCTGGGCCTACCACAGCGGCGATGCGCACTGGCAGAGCATGGTATTCACCGTGCTCACCCTGGCCCAGCTCGGCCACATACTCGCAATACGCTCCGAACGCGAATCGCTGTTCACCATCGGCGTGTTCTCCAACCGTCCGCTGATCGCCGTTCTGATCGGCACCGTGCTGCTGCAAGTGGCGACGCTGTATGTGCCCGCACTCAATTCCATCTTCCACACCCAGCCGCTCAGTGCAGGAGAACTGGCGGCCTGTTTCCTGATAGCGAGCGTGGTGTTCTGGGGGGTGGAGGTCGAAAAGTGGCTGATACGCAGGGGAAAGCTCTACCGCACCGAATGAGCTGAAGCGCGGGGCTAATTCCAGAGCTCCGGCTTCTCGCCGCTTTCCTTCATGTGCTCGGTCTTGTTCTGCAGGAAGCGCTGAAACTCCGGCTCCTTCCTGTAGGCGCCGCTGCCGACGTACTCGAAGGACGAGGCGAAATGGAAGGGCCGCACATAGGCTTCGAGGCGGAATACTTCGCGACCGCTATCGTCGAAGAACACCACGCTCGGCGTGTAGCTGATCTTGAGTTCCCGGCCCCAGGCTTCTGCATTGGTGCTGCGTCCATCCGGCGTGGTCAGCGTCTCTCGTCCTGACAGCGAGAAGCGCACGACATCGAGCTTCGAAAGCGCAGCGAGCGTCCTGTCGCGCTTGAAGCCTTCCTTGTGCAATTCATCGCACGCAGCGCAGTGCCGCGTCTCGAACAACACGGCCAGCGGCTTGCTGCCGGGCTTGCGGGCAAGATTGAAGGGCGGCTTCATGAAGAAGGGTTCGTCGTTGAGCGTGGGGCTGGCGCCGGTTTGCGGCACCGCCTTCATGTGCTCGGCAAACGACAGCTTGCCCTCGAGGCGCTTCACCGAGTAATCGAGCGCGGCCGAAAAGCGATGCGGCGGATAGTAGCCGTTGATGCGCGCAATGATGTTGCCTTTCTCGTCGAGCAGCAGCAGCGTGGGCGTGAATTGCACCTTGAGGAATTTGGCGAATTCCTTTTCGCTGCGCACCTTGCCGTCGAACCAGGTCACTTCGCGATCGCCGAACAGGTTGAAGGCGATCGGCAGGAAGTGCTTCGCCGTCTTGTCCACGATGGCTTTCTGCGTGAAGCTGGTCTGCATCAGTTCCTTGCAGTAGGGGCAGCCCACCTGGCCGAAATACAGCAGCAGCCGCTTGCCCGACTTCGCTGCCTGGGCGGCGTCGTCGGGTAGTTCGAGCAGGGTTTCGACGAACACCGGAGGCAGGACCTCATCGCCGATCTGGGCAAGAGTCGGCGCCGGCGACACGGCGAAAAAAAGAGCGATGACGATCAGCAGGCGACGCATCTCAGTCCCCGACGATCACCAGATGCACGCGGTAGGGGCCATGCGCGCCGAGTACGATGGTCTGCTCGATGTCGCCGGTACGCGAGGGTCCGGAAATGAAATTCACGGCACGCGGCAAGGCGCCCAGTTCCTTGCGTGCCAGATTCCAGGCGTCTTCCATGTACGGCAGGATGCGCGACGCGCGAACGATCGCGATGTGCGTCTCCGGCAGCAGGCTGACCGCGGCCGGCGTGTCGGGCGAGGAACACATCATCAGCGTGCCGGTTTCGGCGACCGCGCAAAAGCAACCGGTGACGCCGACCAGGTCGGCATCACGCGCACCGCGCGCTTCGACCGCGAGCCCCGCACCCGCCCAGTCCAAGGCCGCCAGGGCCGGCTGGACGACGGCCGATTTCGGCAGGCTCATTGCGGCCAGATAACGCGCTATCGCGGCCGGCGCGGCGGACTCCTGCGCCACCATATCCACGGTGCTCGACTGCAGTTCCGACTTGAGCCGGAAGCGTTCGAGGAGGGCTTTCGGTTCGGCGTCGAAACCGGGCTTCGGGCCCTCGCGGCGACTGGTTAGAGCAACCCGCATTTCTTCGCGGGCAACGGCGGCGTTTCCTGCATTGCGATGGAGGCCGGCGCGCACGCGGCCGAGAATGTCGTCACGAGAACTCATGTCATTTCCTCTGTTCGGTTCAGGTGCAGCTCACGCACGCGGCGTCGAGCTGCGGCGCGCGGCGTAGAGCTCGCGGAAGGTCTTGCCCTGCGGCGCGGGAAAGTCGCGCCCGAGCGTCCACTCGGGTGCGGTCGGCAGCAGGCGGATGCGATCCGTATCGCCGGCCAGCCACTTCAGGTAGCGTGCACCGACGCTCGCGCCGAGCGCATAGAGCTTCGGCCGCTGCGCCACCCAGGCCCAGAGCCGCAAACCGATGCGTTCGGTGAGCGGGCGCAAACCGCGCTCCGTCTGCTTTTCGCGCAGCTTGCGCAACAGGTCGGGCAGTGGAATCTTTACCGGGCAGACGATGCCGCACTGGTTGCAGAGGGTCGCCGCATGCGGCAAGTCGATCGAGTTCTCGATGCCGGCATACAGGGGGGTCAGCACCGAACCCATCGGCCCCGGATAGACCCAGCCGTAGGCGTGGCCGCCGATGGTCTGATACACCGGGCAATGGTTCATGCAGGCGCCGCAGCGGATGCAGCGCAGCATCTCGTGGAAGTCGCCGCCCACCACGTCGGCGCGGCCGCTATCGACCAGCACGAAGTACAGGTGCTCGGGACCGTCGTGCTCCTCGGGCTTCTTCACCCCGGTGAGGATGGAGAAGTAGTTCGAGATCGACTGCCCGGTGGCCGAGCGCGGCAGCAGCCGCATCAGGGTCGACAGATCTTCCAGGGTCGGAATCACCTTTTCAATGCCGGTGATGACGACATGCACCTTCGGCATGGTGGTCACCATGCGGCCGTTGCCTTCGTTGGTGACCAGTGCCACCGAGCCGGTCTCGGCAACCAGAAAATTGCCGCCCGACAGACCCATTTCGGCCGTAAGGAAATGGCCGCGCAACACTTCGCGCGCTTCGCGCGTCAGGGCCGGGATTTCGGTCTTGCGCGGCGTGCCGTGCACCTTGTGAAACAGGTCGGCGACATCGTTGAGGCTCTTGTGCACGGCCGGCGCGATGATGTGGCTGGGCGGCTCGTTGTTGTCGACCTGCAGGATGTATTCGCCCAGATCGGTTTCCACCGGCTGGATGCCCGCCGCCTCGAGCGCATGGTTGAGCCCGGCCTCTTCCGACAGCATCGACTTCGATTTGGTGACCTTCTTCACGCCGTGGCTGCGGGCGATTTCCGTCACGAGGCGGCAGACCTCCGCACCGTCCTTGGCCCAGAGCACCTTGGCACCGGTATCCAGCGCCTTGCGCTCGAATGCCTCGAGCCACAAATCGAGATTGTCGATGACCTTGTTGCGAATCGCCGCGGCAGCGTCGCGCGTCCCCTCGAAGTCATCGAGGTCCTTGATCGCCTCGGCACGCTTGGTCACGAACTTGCCCTTGGCATTCTTCAGGTTGCCCTGCAGGACGACGTTCGCCAGGGAGCCCGCGGCGTTGGCCTTGAACTGCATCGACTTGATTTCCACGGTTCAGGCCCTCCCGGCCAGCACTTCGGCGACGTGCAGGACCTGCGTCGTCTCGTCGCCCATGCGTCTCAGTTTGCCCTCGATATTCAGCAGGCAGCCCAGGTCGCCGCCGACCACGGCCTGTGCGCCGCTCGCCAGGATGTTGTCGCACTTGCGCTCGGCGATCGCAGCCGACACCTCGCCGAACTTGACCGAGAAGGTGCCGCCGAAGCCGCAGCATTCCTCGCAGCCGTTCATTTCCTTGAGGGTGACGCCCTTGAGTTTGGCCAGCAGCGCCCGCGGCTGCTCCTTGACGCCCATGCTGCGCAAGCCGGTACAGGAATCGTGATAAGTCACCGTGCCTTCATAGTCGCCCGGCACGCTGTCCACTTTCAGTACCGTGACCAGGAAGTCCGTCAGTTCGTAGGTGCGGCTGGCCAGCGCCGTGGCACGGTCGCGCCACTCGGGTTCGTCGGCGAACAGGACGGGGTATTCGGTGCGAATCTGGTCACCGCAGGATCCGGAGGGCGAGACGACGTAGTCGAAGCCCTCGAATTCGGCGATGGTCTTTTTTGCCAGCGCCACGGCGCCGGGGGCATCGCCCGAATTCCATGCCGGCTGGCCGCA
>DAIOGL010000016.1:0-2600 GCA_036745235.1 Sulfuritalea sp. | reverse complement strand
CGATTGATCGCCGATGGCCGGCGAAGGCATTTGCTATAGTATCCGAAGTCCGTTCCCACGAAGAGAATGCCGTGCCGCAAAAGCCCGCGGATACCGTACCGGAAGCCCGCAGCGGTATTCAGGTCATCGAGCGCATGATGAAACTGCTCGATGTCCTTTCCTATCACCCCGATCCGGTCAGCCTCAAGCAACTGGCGCTCGAGACCGGGCTGCATCCGTCGACGGCGCATCGTATCCTTGCCGCGATGGCCAGTTCCGGTTTTGCCGAACGTGCCGATCCCGGCACCTACCGGCTGGGCATACGCTTGCTGGAACTGGGCAACGTGGTCAAGTCGCGCATCAACATCCGTGCCGCAGCGATGCCGCTCATGCAGCGCCTGCACCAGCAGATCGGAGAAAGCGTGAATCTGGGCGTGCGCCAGGGCGACGAGATCGTCTATGTCGAGCGCACCTCCAGCGGCCGCTCTTCGGTGCGCGTGGTGCATCTGGTCGGCGCCAGGGCACCGCTCCATGTCACGGCGGTAGGCAAACTGTATCTGGCCGAAGAAGGCCCGCAGAAGTTGCGCGAGTACGTAAAGCGCACCGGCCTGCCGGGCTTTACGCCGACCTCGCTGACCACGCTCGCTGCGCTGGAACGGGAAGTCGATAGGGCGCGCCGCCACGGCGTGGCCTTCGACAACGAGGAAATCGAACAGGGGTTGCGCTGCATCGCGGCGCCCGTGCGTGACGACACCGGCGAACTGGTCGCCGGCCTGTCGGTCTCGGCACCGGCCGAGCGCCACAGTCCGGACTGGGCGGCAATCGTCAAGGAAACCGCCGACGCCATCTCGCTCGCCATCGGCTACAAGCCGCCGGCAGAGGGAAGCTAGCCGGCCATGCCGTTCGGCAAAAACACCGGCCATTCACGAATTTGACCTACGGGGTGGCAGTCTGTATACTGCGCGGTTCTTTGCGTCATCCTACTTGGAGTCTCTCATCATGTATGCGGTCATAAAAACCGGTGGCAAGCAATATCGCGTCGCTGCCGGCGAAAAACTCAAAATAGAACAGATACCGGCTGATGTAGGCACTGAAATCACTCTCGACCAGGTTCTCATGGTCGGCGAGGGCGAATCGGTCAAGATCGGTTCCCCCATGCTCGCCGGTGCCACGGTAACCGCGAAAGTGATCGCTCAGGGTCGTCATCCTAAGGTCACCATTTTCAAGATGCGCCGTCGCAAGCATTACCAGAAGCACCAGGGCCATCGCCAGAACTTCACCGAAATCGAGATCAGCGGCATTGCCGCCTGATCCCGACGAGAGAAACAGGAGCTAAACCATGGCACACAAAAAAGCAGGCGGCAGTTCCCGCAACGGCCGCGACTCGGAATCGAAACGCCTTGGCGTCAAAAGCTACGGCGGCGAACTGATTTCCGCCGGCAGCATCATCGTGCGGCAGCGTGGCACCGAATTCCATCCCGGCGACAACGTCGGCATGGGCAAGGATCACACGTTGTTCGCCAAAGTCGAGGGTACGGTGTTGTTCGCCGTAAAGGGCCCGGCCAAGCGTCGCGTGGTCAGCATCGTTCCGGCGACCGCTTAAGCAGCTAATCCTTCCGCGACGAAAGCCCTATCGTCGAGATAGGGCTTTCGCGCTTTCAGGCTCATGAAATTCTTTGACGAAGCTCGCATCGAAGTTCTCGCCGGCGATGGCGGCAATGGCGCCGTCTCCTTTCGCCGCGAGAAATATATTCCGCTGGGCGGCCCGGATGGCGGCGACGGCGGTAAGGGTGCGAGCATCTGGGCCGTCGCCGACCGCAATCTCAACACCCTGATCGATTTCCGCTATACCCGCGTGTTTCGTGGCCAGAAAGGCGAAAACGGCCACGGCTCGGACCGCTACGGCAAGGGCGGCGAGGACCTGGAACTGCGCATGCCGGTGGGCACCGTGATCACCGACAGTGAAACCGGTGAAGTGATCGCCGACCTCGACACCGACGGCAAGCGCTGGCTGATTGCCAAGGGCGGCATCGGGGGTTTGGGCAATTCGCACTTCAAGTCCAGCACCAACCGCGCCCCACGCCAGAACACGCCGGGGCAGGAGGGTGAGAAGCGCGAGCTGAAGCTGGAACTCAAGGTGCTGGCCGACGTCGGCCTGCTTGGCCTGCCTAACGCCGGAAAATCCACCTTCATCCGTGCGGTTTCGGCTGCCAAGCCCAAGGTCGCGGACTACCCCTTCACCACCCTGCATCCGAACCTTGGCGTGGTCCGCGTCGACGACAACCGCAGTTTCGTCATCGCCGACATTCCGGGCCTGATCGAGGGCGCGGCGGAAGGGGCCGGCCTCGGTCATCGCTTCCTCAAGCATCTGCAGCGCACCGGACTGCTGCTGCATCTGGTCGATATTTCACCCTTCGATCCGGACGCCGACCCGGCCAAGGACGCCAAGGCCATCCTCAGGGAACTGAAGAAATACGACGAGGCGCTGTACAAGAAGCCGCGCTGGCTGCTGATCAACAAGATCGACCTGGTGCCGGAAGATGAGCGCGAGGCAAGGGTCGCCGCACTGGTGAAGAGTTACAAGCCGAAGAAGCATTTCGTCGTTTCCGCCATTTCGGGGG
>DAIOGL010000015.1:13308-19221 GCA_036745235.1 Sulfuritalea sp. | reverse complement strand
ACGCCTTTCGGCTTGCCGGTCGAGCCGGAGGTGTAGCAGATCAGCAGCGGCGTGTCCTCGCCGGCCTGCAGGTCGCGCGGGGCGGGGCCTGCGGCGCGATCGCAGAAATCCTTCCACGATATCCAGTCCGCGGCGGCCGGGCCGAAGCTGACCAGTGTAACGGCACCCAGCGCGCTGCGGAAGCTGTCGGTCTGGGCGACATACTGCGGTTCGACGAAAAGCAGCGCCGGCGGGCAATCCTCCAGCATCTGCCGGTGCTCGGGGCCCGCCAGTCGCCAGTTGAGCGGCATGAACAGTGCCCCGACGCGGGCCGAGGCGAACAGCAGGGCCAGCATTTCCGGGCTGTTGAAGCCGAGGAAGGCCACGCAGCCGCCGCGCTTCACTCCGGATGCGGCCAGGGCCGCCGCCACCCGGTCGATCAGTTGCGCAAACTCGGCGTACGAGAAATCGCGTCCCGGAAAGCGAATGGCCGGTTTGGCGGGCGTCAGCCGGGCATGGCGGTCAATCCATTCGGATACGTTCATGTGTTTGCGACACCCGCGTTCATTTTGCGTCGCATACTTCCAGCACCACCGACATCGCGGTATCACCCGCCGCGCAGCCGGTGAAAAGGCCGAAGCCGCCGCCGCGCAGCGCCAGTTCCTCGATCAGTTCGATCACGGCGCGTGTGCCCATCGGAGCCTGGGGATGGCCCCACACCAGCGAACAGCCGTAGTTGTTCATCGATTTGAGGTCGCAGCCGGTCTGCTTGGCGAAGAACAGGTCGTTGACCGCGAAGGGGTTGTGCGTCTTGATCGCGGCCATCTGGGCCACGCTGCGCCCGGCCTGGCTGAGTGCGCGCTGCGCCGCCGGCAGCATCGCCTCGGGCATGTAGGCCAGCGGCACGCGGGCCAGGCCGAAGCCGTGCAGGCGCACGGCAATCTTCTTGTTGGTGGACAATTCCCGGGCCTTGTCCGCCGTGGTGACGATGATCGCGGCATTGCCGTCGGCCGGATGCGTCTGGCCGCCGAAGGTCACGGTGCCGCCTTCCATCACCGGCTTCAGCTTGCCCAATCCGTCGGGCGTCGACTGGGATACGCCTTCGTCGCCGGCCATGGTGCTCGCGGTCTTCCTGAAGTTGGGGGCCGGCACGTCGAAGGGCAGGGTCATGAAGCGCTTGAGGAAGGCCGAGTCGTTCGCCAGTGCCTGGCGATACTGTTCCTCGCGCCGCAATACCAGTTCATGCTGCTCGGCCGTGCCGATGCCGTGCTTCTTGGCGACGTTTTCCGCTGTCTGCAGCATCGCATGCCCGCCGAGGGGATCACAGCCGAAGTTGTCCATCACCCAGTCCTCGGCCGCGCCGGTGCCGCCGGGGCCGCGCGGGTTGGGATAATAGAGATGCGGTCCGTTCGAGGTGCGGTCGCAATTGATGGCGAGCGCGGTGGTCGCCATGCCGGCTTCGATTTCCTGAGCGGCCGCGAGCAGCGTGCGTACGCCGGTGGCGCAGGCCTGCATCAGCGTCGGGCCGCCGGCCTGCGTGGCACCGATCATGCCGGTGAGCCAGGGCAGTCCGTAGAAAGAGTGGTTTTGCGGCACCGAGAAGCCCAGCACGCCGTAGTCGATGCCGGCGGGGTCGATCTTGCGCTTCGCCAGTTCGAGTTTGGCCACGTGAGCCGCGAACTCGATGCTGTGGAGGTTGGCAAAGCTGCCCTGCCAGCGGGCGAAGGGCGTGCTCCAATAGGCGCCGTAAGGGATTTCTGCTTTGAAGGTCATTTCGCTATTCCGTTTCCGCGTGATGCCGGAACTTCCGGCAGGGATATTGCCGCCGCGCCGTAGCGGGCGGCATGGGACCGATCTAACGCCCGGAGGCGCTTTGTTCCGCCGCTTTTTCCTGGTCGATCTGTTCGATCGCCGCGATGAGAAAGTGCCTGGCCGCTTCGAGGTGCTTGTGCATTACCTCGGCAGCGGCATCCGCATCGCGCTTCTTGAATGCGGCGTAGATGTTCTTCATGCCGGTCAGCGCGGTCTTTCTTGCGGTCGCATCGCCCAGGGTCAGGACGCGCAGAAAGCGCACGTGGCCGACGTACTGGTCCAGAAGTTTCGACATGCGCCGGTTCGGCACCAGGGCGCGCCAGGCGTTGTGGAAGCGGCTGTTGGCGTCGAGGAAGGCGCGAAAGTCGCCCTTCTTGTCGGCGGCAGTGGCGTCCTCGATCGCCGAGGCCATGCTGGCGAGGTCGGCGGGGCTGCTGATTTCGGCGACGGCAGTGCGCATGGCCGCGGGTTCCAGCAGAAAGCGCAGCTGGTAGATTTCCTCGATGTCGGCGTCGGTCAGTTCGGGGACGACGAAGCCGCGTCCCTCCACGACGATCATGCCTTCGCTTTCGAGGCGGGCCAGCGCCTCGCGCACGGGAGTGCGAGACACGCCGAGCTGCGCGGCGAGGCTGACTTCCTGCAAGCGCTCGCCGGGACGGATCTGGTGGCTGCCGATGTTGTCCCGCAATTGGTGATAGACGCGATCGGCCAGGCCGGCGGGTCTTTCGAGGGGTTTGATCGAAGTGTTCATGGCAGAATGAAATGCACTATTGCACTCGCGTCATGGAATACTGGATACTGTATACGCAGTACATCGAGAGTGTCAATAGAAACTGGTGATAAGTGATGGGTCTTTCGCTTGACGATTTGGCGGTACGGGTTGCGGCGGGAGAGCGGCCCGCCCTGGCGCGGGCGCTGTCGCTGGCCGAGCGGGATTCGTCCGCCGCCGCCGGCCTGCTTTCCCGCCTTGCGGACAGCCGCGGCCGCGCCCATGTGATCGGCATTACCGGGCCGCCCGGCGCCGGCAAGTCCACCCTGGTTGGCGTCATGCTGCGGCAGTTCCTCGAGATGGGGCAGCGTGTGGCGGTGCTCGCGGTCGATCCGTCGAGCCCGGTGACAGGCGGCGCACTGCTGGGCGACCGGTTCCGCATCGGCGAGTCGGCCGCCGACGACAGATCCTTCATTCGCTCCACGGCCACGCGCGGCAGCCTCGGCGGCCTGACCGGCGCGGCCCGGCAGATGGTGGCCCTGATGGACGCGGCGGGCTTCGACCTCGTGATCGTGGAAACGGTGGGCACCGGCCAGTCCGAGATCGATGTGTCCGGCCTGGCCGACTCCCTGCTGGTGGCCTTCCCGCCGGGGCTCGGCGATGAGCTGCAGGCGATCAAGGCCGGCGTTCTCGAACTGGCCGACTTGCTGGTGGTCACCAAGAGCGACACGGCGGCGGCCAGCCTGGCATGCCAGGCCTTGCGGGCGGTGGCGCCGCTGTGGCGCAATGCGCCCCCGATTCACCCGGTGAGCGCCCTGACCGGCGACGGCATCATCGATCTTGCCGAAGCGGTCCTCGAGCGCGCCAGGAATGCGCAGTCGTCGGCACGGCGAACCGGCCAGGTCGCGAGGCCGGCCGACTCCTCCCTCGTCGAGGCGTTTCAGGAGCTCCGCCTCGAACTGGATATCCGCCTGCCCTTCGATCCGGCCGCCGGTCTGTCGATCCAGTTGCTGAATGACGAAGCCGATGCCCGGGTTTCCGGCCTGCAGGTTCTGTATAGCGTCCGGCCGGGCGGCGATGCGTTTCAACTCGGCGCGGTGGCCGGCGCGCTGACAGTCCTCGCGGCAGACATGAGACTGAGTTGCAGCGTCGAGGATCTCGACCTCGCCGGCGGCCGGATGAGGCTGCTGCTGGACCACGCAGCCTAGCCTGCCGGACCCGGGCCCGCGAAGAACAACACGATGGATTCGACCGAAATCAGGGCGGCCGTGCTGGCGACGTTGAAATCGATTGCGCCGGAAATGGACGTCGACGCCCTCAAGCCTGATCAGCCCTTGCGCCATCAGATCGACCTGGATTCGATGGACTGGCTCAACGTCATCGCCGGGCTTCGGGAAAAATTGCAGGTCAGGATTCCGGAAAGCGACTATGGCCGGCTCGGCACGCTGGACGCGATGGTCGCGTGCGTCGCTTCGCACCTTGCCGCGCCCGATGTCCGGTCCGAGCCGGCGGAGGCGATCGTCCCCGCGAACTTCGCCCGTACCCATCGGCTTCCGGATGGCAGGCAGGTCAGCGTGCGGCCGATCCGGAAGGAGGACGCGCAACTGGAAGCGGACTTCGTCCGGCATCTGTCGAGCGAGTCCCGCTACGAGCGCTTCATGGTCAGCATGAACGAGCTTCCGGCATCGAAACTGAAATACCTGACCGAAGTGGATTCCGACCATCATGTGGCACTGGTGGCGATGGACAATCGCGATGGCAGGGAGGTCGAGGTGGGCGTGTCGCGTTATGTCGTTGCCCCGGGCACCACCCGCTGCGAGTTCGCGATCGCGGTGGATGATGCGTGGCATGGCTCAGGCCTGGCCGGCGCCCTGATGGGAGACCTGATCGAGATCGCGCGGGAGCGGGGCGTGACCGAGATGGAGGGCTTTGTCCTGGCGGTCAATCACAAGATGCTGAAGTTTGCGCGGCAGCTCGGATTCACCCAGCATCGCGATCCGGACGACCGCGATACGGTCCACGTGGTGCGCACGCTGTGAGACATGTCGCACGCGCAACCGGCGCCGCATGCCGCAGGGCTTTCCGCTGATCGCCGAGTCCGGAAACGGAAACGGGGACCGAAGTCCCCGTTCGCAGGATCGAAAGCGAGCGTCCTAGCTGCGGCCGCTGCGCTCAACGCCGATACGGCCGGCGTCAGCCCCCACCGAAGGCTCGCTTTCAGTCTTCGTACTTGAACGACATCGAGACACGTGCGCGATAGGCCGCCACCTTGCCGTTCTCGATCTTCATGTCCAGCTTGGTGACTTCCGCGACACGCAGGTCGCGCAGGGTCTTGGCGGCGGCTTCCACCGCCGCGCGCGCGGCATCTTCCCAGGATGTCGGGCTTGAACCGACAACTTCCACGATTTTGTAGACGGTATTTTCGTTCTTCGATTTCTTTGCCATGGTCGCCTCCGATGAACTATTGGTTGGGCTGAGTTCTGCATCAGCGAAACCATGATAGTCCAATAACTTGAACCATGCAGGACCGATGCCGGGAGTCGGCGCTGGCGGGACGGCGATGGGGTCTTCAGCGGTGTTCGGGGAACACCTTCTGCAGCAGTCCGAAGAACTGCTCGCGCTCGGCGTCGCTGAAATTCTGCAGCAGCCGTTTCTCGTGCTGGTTGACCTCGCGTTTCAGCTTGCGCAGCAGGGCGGTGCCCTCGGCTGTCAGGCGGATGGCATTGGACCGACGGTCGTTCAGCGCGGCGCGGCGCTCGACCAGGCCGCGCCGTTCCAGATTGTCGATGACCGTTACCACCGTCGAACGATCGAGATGCGTGGCGCGGGCGAGGTCGCTTTGCTTGAGGTCGGGGTTCGCTTCGATGATGACCAGAACGCCGAACAGGCCGGGCGTGACCTCATGCCGCCCTGGGCCCTGGGCGAAATCGCGGAATATGGCGATCTGCGCCATGCGCAGGTGGTAACCGACCAGATTGGGCAGGAGTCCGAGATCGAGTTTCGCTGTTTTCTCTTTTGCGGGTGTCTTGGCAGGGGTCATTGCATGAATTCGCTTGCACAAAGTCGGCCGGGACGGCCATCCGGCACAGTCCAGTACCGTTGCCGAGTCCCTGGATTATAGATGGATGCCAAATAATAGGCCGCGCAATGCCGCAGCGGCTCGCCGAATAGCCAATCCGGGGCCGCGACAACGGCCCCGGGCGTGCGTTCATGCATCAGTGCTGGAACGGCACCTTCATCCGCCCGCGATGATCGGCACCAGCGCCACCCGGTCGCCGCTGCGAATCCGCGTTGCCTTTTCTCCCGAAAGCACCATCTCGCCATTCACCGCGATATTCCACGAACTGTCGTTCAGGTCGGACGCCGCCTCGGGAAGCTTGCGCAACAGTGCCTTGCGCAGTTCGGTCGCGTCG
>DAIOGL010000015.1:1179-13208 GCA_036745235.1 Sulfuritalea sp. | reverse complement strand
TTCAGCATGTGCTCGATGCCGCTGATGTTGCGGCCGATCTCGTCCATTTCGGCTTCGACGAAAGGCTGACCGGTCAGCGAAGTGAGCTGCACGGCGAAGTCGCCGGGATCGGGCAGGGAAGGTGAGTTGAACAGCTTGGTGTTGAAGCGGCACATGCCCACCGAATCGCCCACGGCGAAATTGTTTTCGCACTTCCTGACTGCGTATTCCTTGCCCTCGTAGCTGTTCGGCTTGGCGCTGACGACGCCGTTGTAGAGCGAGGCCTTGAGCGCCGGATCGTCGTTGATGCGGGCATTGATTTCCAGCGTCGGGCGGCTGCGCAGGTGGTCCATGCCGCGCGTGGCGACCGAGAGGCCCAGCGCGAAGGCCTTGAGGATGCGGGCATCGTGGGGGTCGGACTGGAACAGGCCCTTGACCGTCATGCGGTAGTCGAGGGCGGATGCCGGATACTTGCCGCGTTCCACGGCACGCGCCGAATCGGCGATGGTGTCGCCGAAGCCTTCTCGCTTCGCGGTCATGAACAGCAGCTTCTCGATGACTGCGTAGTTGCCCCACGACAGATCGAGGCCACCGGTGTCCTTCTGCGTGATGATGCCGCGCTGGTACAGCTCCATGGCCCAGGCGATGGAGCTGCCGCAGGACGCCGAATCGAGGCCGAGATCGTTGAGGATGTTGTTGAGCCGCAGCACCTGCTCGGGCTCCTTGATGCCGATCAGCGGGCCGAACTTGCCCAGGGTGACGTACTCGGGCCCGTCGCCCTTGTCGTACTTGTCGAACTTCCCGTCGTGATGGACGCCCGTGTAGTCGCGTGCCTTGGCATGCTCGACCGAGGCCTGGGCCTTGTCGTAGCTGGCGTTGCCGGTGAGCCCCTTGAGCGCCGCAGCGCCCCAGCCGCCGTGGCCTTCGGGCGTCATGTCATTCTGGTTGCGGCAATGCACCGGGCACAGGTAGCAGCCGTCCATGCCGGGCCGGTAGGGATCGAAGTTGTCGGCATCGAGGGCTTCGGTCCAGCTGGTCTCCTGGTGGTTCCTGGCGCCAAGCGCGCAGAGCACCCGGCTCGGCTTGTAGAGGAAGGGGGTGCCGACCATCTTCAGCGCATTCTTGATCACGCTGGTGGTAATGATCTTCTTGCCGATCACCTTGTTGTATTTCGCCATCGGTTCGACCGGCTGCAATTCCCGCGGGGCGCCGTGCACCATGATGCCCTTGAGCTTGAGCGAACCCATCTTGGCGCCGCCGCCGCCGCGAGCCCAGATCGCCTTGATGCCGCCCATGATGCCGGCGCACAGCACCTGGTTCTCGCCGGCCGTCGTGATGCGGGCCAGCGCCATGTCCTCGCGCTCGGTGCAGTTGAAGTCGCGTTCGATGGCGGCCGGCAGTTCGAGGTTGTCCATGCCGACGTAGGGCGCGGCATCGACGAAGTCGACGTTCTCGTAGGCGATCTTGAGCAGCGTCCAGGACGGCGCGCGGCCGTAGAGGACGACGTGGTCGTAGCCGTGGGTGCGCAGGAAGGAGGGGAAATAGTCGCCGCCGTTGGCGTCGAGGATGGCATCGCTTTCCGGCGACTTGCTGGTGAAGTTGCCGCGCGTGGCCGAGGGCATGCTGCTGGTGAGGATGCCGGTGCCGAAGATCAGCGGCACTTCGGGATCGAGCGCGGCACGTTCTTCTTCGATCAGGTTGTAGAGCAGCCACATGTTGGCGCCACGGCCACCGAGAAAGTTCCTCATGACCTCGAGCGGCAGGTACTTCTTCAGCGTCCTGCGCTGTTCGAGATCGACGAAAAGCACCGCGCCCTGCGTGTTGTACTGCGGCGTGTCGTGCAGGCGGACGACGAGTCGCTCCAGCTTGTCTCTGATACCCATGTCATCGGTTCCTTGGCTTGGTTTGGTCAGGCGGCCTTTTGTGCCATCAGGCGGTCGTACTTCGCCTGCAGTTCGTCCTTCGTTTCGCGGTGGGCCGGATCGGGAACGATGGCGCGTACCGGGCAGACCTTGACGCACTGGGATACCGCGTGGTGCCCGACGCATTCGGTGCACAGGTCCGGGTTGATGGTGAAGATGTCTTCGCCGGCCGAAATCGCCTTGTTCGGGCAGGCCGCCAGGCACACGTCGCAGGCGATGCAGAGGTCATTGATGAGTAGCGCCATTTGGATTTCTCCTTGATTGATGTTCGGTTCTGAAACGGTCCGGTGGTTTCGTACGCAGGGGAAGCCTATTCTTGGCTCATCGGCGGGTCGGGATCCTCGAGCGCGATCGCATCGCCGGGTCCGCACTGGCCGAGCCAGGCCTCCAGCCAGCCGATGTGCTCCTGTTCCTCTGCGGCGAACTGGCGGGCCATCTCCTTCACGTCGGCCGCTTGCGCGCTTTCCGCGACGCCGGCATAGAACTCGGCAGCCTTGCGCTCGTGCTCGTAGGCCAGCAGGATGGCCTCACGTACCGACAGCTGGTAGTGCACGCGGCCGGTGTCGATGGCCTCGGGGCTTTCCGCTCCGGTCCATTTGTAATCCCACGGCGCATAATGCGGCAGCTCGACGTCGCGGCACATTTCCGTGATCTCGGCGAGGTGTTTCTTTTCCGCGGCTTCGAGGCGACGGAAGATCGCCGCCACGGCAGTCTTGCGGTGGATTTCCATCTGCACCGCGAGTTCCCCGTAGCGCTCGGCGGCTTCGGTTTCCATCGCCAGCGCATGAGCCAGGAGTTCGGGTACGGTCGCGATGGCGCCGCCCCTGGTGGTGCCGTCGCTCATAGCGCAAACCTCGCTTCCAGGTCCGCCACGGAACCGTCGGTATTCTCGAATTCCGGCCGGAACGGCGGACGACTTCCCTTGTAGAGCACCTTGCCGACGTTGAAGCCGTCGTCGGTCATCAGGCGCCGCGCGGCGCGCGCGGCATCGTCCGTGACGTCGACCACGGCAGTGCGCACGATGTCGCGCCATTCCGCCTGTTCCGGGCGGAAGGTGACGCAGGGGCTGAGCACCTGGACGAGGGAAAATCCCGGGTGACGGATGGCTTCGACGATGATCTGCGCCATGTTGACCGGGTCGCTGCTCGACACGCGAGCGACGAAATTGGCCCCGGAGGCCAGGCCGACCACCAGCGGCTGGAAGGGATTGATGCCGGTGCCTTCCGGCGTCAGCTTGCTGCCTTCCCAGTCGGGCGAGGTGGTGGGCGAGGCCTGGCCCTTGGTCATGCCGTACACCTGGTTGTCCATGACGATGTAGGTCAGATCGACATTGCGCCGGCAGGCGTGCAGGAAATGGTTGCCGCCGATCGAGAAGCCGTCGCCGTCGCCGCCGGTCACCAGCACCGTCAGGTCGGGCCGCGCCAGCTTGAGGCCGGTGGCCACCGGCAGGGCGCGGCCATGCACGCCGTGGAAGCCATACACGCTGGTATAGGCGGGTATCCGCGAGGAACAGCCGATGCCCGAGACGACGGCAACCTCTTCGGGCGGCAAGGCGAGTTCGGCCAGGGCCCGGGTGATGGCGTTGAGCACCGTGTAGTCGCCGCAGCCCGGACACCAGATCGGCTTGAGGTCGGACTTGTAGTCCTTGGCGGCGTATTTCCGTTTTTGCGCGCAGCTTTCCATCAGGAGCTCCATGCGTTGAGTTGTTCGAGGATGCGGTTGGGACCGAAGGCCAGCGGGCCGGCCTGGTGCAACGAGCGCGTGTCCCGCGGCAGGTCGTAGAAGGCACGCAGCATGCGGTAGAACTGGCCGCTGTGCGATTGCTCGACCACCACGGCGCGGCTGATTCCCTTGAGGGCCGCGGCCATTTTTTCCGGCTGCACGGGAGCGATCAGGCGCACGGAGATCAGGCGCGCCTTGCCGCCGGCATCCGAGAAGCGGCGCAGGGCTTCGCGCGCCGGCCCGGTCGAGGAACCCCAGGTGATGATGGCCAGGTCGCCGGGGCCGGCATCGGCGTCGATGATCTCGGCCCAGTGGTCGCCATAGTTGAACTGGGTCAGCTTGCGGCTGCGCTTGTCCATTTGCGCCTGGTGGTCCGAGGCCTGCGACGAGGGCGTGCCCAGCTCGTTGTGCTCCAGTCCGTCCGCGGTATGGGTGAGGCCGGGGGTGCCCGGAATCGCCATGGGCGAAATGCCGGAGGCGGTCACCGCGTAGCGTTTGTAGCGTTCGCCTTCGATCGCGGCGGTTGCCACCAAGCGCTGGCCGATGAAGGCCAGTTCGGCCGGGCGCGGCACGATGGCGCGGGCCTGCCCCATGGCCTGATCGGTCAGCACCAGGGTCGGCGTCTGCATGGCTTCGGCCAGATGCACGGCCCACTGGGTGGTGAACAGGCAGTCGGCCACCGAATTCGCGGCGACGACGACGTGCGGCGCGTCGCCGTGCAGGCCATACACCGCGATGTTGAGGTCGCTCTGCTCCGATTTGGTGGCGATCCCGGTCGAGGGGCCGACGCGCATGACATCGACGACGACCAGCGGCACTTCGGCGGCGACCGCCAGCCCGAGCGATTCGATCATCAGCGACAGGCCGGGGCCGGAGGTGGCGGTCATGGCCGGCACGCCGCCGTAGGAGGCGCCGATGATCTGGTTGATCGAGGCCAGTTCGTCTTCGGCCTGGACCAGCACGCCGCCGACCTTGGCCAGCGACGGCGCGAGCCATTCGAGGACTTCGGTGGCGGGCGTGATCGGGTAGGCAGCGACGAAGCGTACGCCGCCGCGTATCACGCCGAGCCCGGTGGCTTCGTTGCCGGTGATGCTCCAGCGCGGGGTGGAGTCGGCCGAAACCGCCGGCAGCTTGGGGATAGCGGGCAGGTCTGCCGCGGCAGCGATGCCGGCATGGAAGGCCGCCATGCTGGCGTCGATCGCCGCCTGGCCCTTGCGCTTCAGATGCTGCTCGACGACGGCCTGCATCGCTTCCGCGGGCAGGCCGATCATCGCGGCGATGGCGCCCAGTGCGACCATGTTGGGGCGCCCGTTCTCGATCTTCTCGGCAATGGCCGTCATCGGCAGCGCGGCCTGGCGCGGGCGGCCAGCCAGCAGGGCGGCCGGCGCGTCGCCATGGGCGGGGTCGCCGACGATCAGGCTGGTCTCGACCAGCGGGATTTCGGCCGAGAAACGCCCGATGTTCTCCCAGTCGATGGCCATCAGCAGATGGAAGCTGTCGTCGTGCGACATGATCGGCTCGGTGGCGAAACGCAGCATCGCCGCCGCCTCGCCGCCCCGGATCTGCGGTCCCGACGAGCGGCTCATCAAGGCATACCAGCCGGCCTTGGCCGCCGCTTCGAGCAGCAGGGAACCCGCCGTTACGACGCCGGCGCCCCCGCTGCCGGCGATTACGAGCGAGACGCTTTGCACTGTCATCTGATTCTCCCCTTCCAAAAGTGAATGGCGGTTCATGGCCCCAGCGGCAGAATAGCAAATCTACGCTGGAAGTCAAATGATTGGAGCTCCACCATTAAAATCCTTTTCGACGCCGTGCTGCCGGCGCCGACTTTCGGGCTGGCGGGCCGCAAAGCGTTCGGGGCGGTCCCGGGTCAGGTCTGCAGGAACCCGCGACTGCTGCCTTCGAGCCGGAGGCAGGTCAACACGCCGCTGCGGTAGGCGCCGGTATCGATGCCGATGCGGTTGCCGCGGATCACCGGCTGCGCCGAAATGCTGTGGCCGTGCACCACGACCGCGCCGTGATCGACATCCGATTCGAGAAAGGCTTTGCGGATCCACATGCGGTCGTGGTCGGTCTGCCCGGCCAGGGGCACGCCGGGACGCACGCCGCCATGGACGAAGTAGTAGTCGCCGGCTTGATGGCTGATCGCGAGCGAGCGGAAGAAGTCGAGGTGGGACTGCGGCAGCGCGGCGCCGAAGCGATCGCGCAGGATGGCAAGACTGGCGTCGTCGCGGGCCTCCCGGTCGGGTATGGCGACGCCGTAATGCGTCAGGGCTTCGAGACCGCCGTAGTTGAGCCAGTGCCGCCCCGCGTCGAGGTCGCCGCCCAGGAAGTTCAGCAGAATGTCTTCGTGGTTGCCCTTGAGCGCTATCCGCTCGAACCCGGGCGGCAGCCATTCCCGCACGCGATCCACCACGCCGCGGCAGTCCCTGCCGCGACTGACGTAGTCCCCGAGATAGACGAGCAGCTTGCGTCGTGCCGGCCCCCGCGCGGCGTCCGCCGCGATGCGCTCATGAATGGCAGCAAGCAGGTCGAGGCGGCCGTGGATGTCGCCGATGGCGTAAATGGCCGTATCCGGCGGAGTTTGCGGGGTCATTGTCTGAAGTTCAAGGGAAGGTGCGCGACCGTCGCTCCGGCCGGCCGCGGATTTTCACCCGGCGTATCGAGCCGGGTCAAGCCGCAGCGCTGCGCATCTCCGCGTACACCGCCTGTTCCATCCTGAGCATGGCTTCGCGCTGATCCGACGGCCATTCGTAGCTCAGCGCCGTGGTGCTGACGCCCGGCCACGACTGGTCCTTGGCGCCCATCACGTCCATCTCGTAGAGGATGATCACTGCCGGCGCCGCGGCGTCGATGCGCTCCTTGATCCGGCGCGCCTTGCCCTTGACCAGATAGGTCACGTCCCCCGGGCCGATGACCTGGATCGAGGCCTGGCCGCTGCGCTGCAGATTGGCCATGGCCGAGCCGCCGAAGTCGGCGCCGAAGCGCAATCGCGCGGGACCGAGGCACACCACCCAGGTGTAGGCGGAACTTGGGTAGCCGTCGGCGCCCGAGGTCAGCATCAGGGCCGGGGCGCCCGGGCGCAGATAGTCGATGAGTTTTTGCGGCAGGGTCGGGGTGATGTTGCTTGTCATTGTTATGTCCTCTGTGGGGGGAAGCCGGTCATGCCTGACGCCATCGCGCCGTCGTGTGCTCGACGACACTGAAAAACCATCGGTCGGTCGCCGTGCCTTCCGGCGGGCTTGTCTGCACCGGCAGCCGGCCCGCGGCAAACAGCCGGGCATCGCTGGCGTCGTCGCCGGCAATCAGCAGGCCGCCGGTCGAATGGGCGCGGTAGGCGACAATGAGCACATCCACATCGGACTGCGAGTACACGCCGACCAGTCCATCCAGCGCGATGTCGAGGCCACATTCCTCGCGCGCCTCGCGGATCACTGCATCGGGAACCGATTCGCCGCATTCGACGTAGCCTGCAGGCGGCGCCCAATAGTCGGCAAGAGGGGCGGCGCTGCGGCGAATCAGCACCAGTTGGCCCTCATGCTCGATCACGGCGAGACCGACGGGTGCCGGATTGCGATAGGCGACGAATCCGCAGGCAGGGCAATGTTCCCTGTCCCTGCCGTCGAGAAACGCCAGGGTCATGCGCGCCCCGCACTTGGAGCAGTGCCCCGCCGTCACGTGACTTTCACCCGCAGCCGCACCCGGTCGCCATCGCGCAGGCCGAGTTCGCGGCGAACGGCCACCGGCGCCACGATTTCGAACTTGTCGGCGGGATAGCCGGAGACGTCGGGCAGGACAGCGGCACCTTCGACGCACTCGTTTAGGGTTACCGCAAAACATTTCGCGGCGCAGAACCCCGGCGGTGGTTCGATCGGGATGCCGTGGGCCTGGAAAAGCATGGCGCGGACCTGCATCCAATCCTCGCCGCTCAGGCTCAGGTTCAGCGTGCCGGGATAGGGGATGAAGCCCAGTCGTTCGCGGAACGCGCGGGCGACCCAGTCAAGCTCGGTGAATATCGCGCCTTCACCGAGGCCGCTGCAAAGTTCGCCTTCCAGCTCCACTACCATCCGGGTTACGAGGCGGATTTGGCGCGTTCGCGCTCTTCGTTGCCGGTCCAGCGCTTGAACAGATTGAGTTCCACGCCGAGATCGAACTGGTCGAGGGCCTTGTTGACCGACTGGTCGATGATGTCTTCGATGGACTTCGGCCGGTGGTAGAAAGCCGGCAACGGCGGCACCAGCACCGCGCCGGTTTCCGTGACCTGGGTCATCAGGCGGAGATGGCCGAGGTGGAGCGGCGTTTCGCGGATCATCAGCACCAGCCGGCGACGCTCCTTCAGGGTCACGTCGGCGGCGCGAATCAGCAGGTTGGTGTTGAAGGAATTGGCCAGCGCAGACAGGGTCTTGATGGAGCAGGGGGCGATGACCATGCCGTGATGCTTGAACGATCCCGAGGAAATGCAGGCGCCGACGTCGTTGACGTCATGGACGTGGGTGGCGAGCTTCCTGACCTGGTCGATGGTGTAGTCGGTTTCGTAGACGATGGTGCGCTTGGCCGAATCCGACATCACCAGATGGGTTTCCACGCCCGCCTGCTTGAGCACTTCGAGGATGCGCAAGCCGTAGATCGCGCCGCTTGCTCCGGAAATACCGACTACCAGCTTCATCTTTCTGTCCTCGCCTGAGGGTTCGTTTCGGGATGGTGCGCGCATCGTTCAGCCGGACGCACACCCGAGCTCGGCCAACACGGCCCTTGCTCGTGCCACTGCGGCGGATGGCAGGTCGATCTTGTCGAATTGGCTGCCGGTGCCCCGTGTCGCATCGAAGCCGATCTTCGAGCCTTCGCCGCCGGCCGATGAGGGATCAATGATATAGCCTTCGCAGCCTTCCACGATGATCGTGTCCCTGGCAGGCTGGAAGCGCGTAGACATTGCCCAGGCGACTTCGCGCGGATCACGCGGATTCACGTCGTCATCGACCACGGTCAGCACTTTCAGGCGGCGGTCGATGTTCAGCGCCAGCTGGATCAGGCGCCGCACCTCATGACGCGGGCAGTTGCGCACGGATATCACGGCGGCGAAGCTGCTGGTGCCCGGCACCAGTTCGAGGTCGATCACGCCGCGCACCTGGTTCTGCAACTGGCGCAGCAGTTCGGCGCCGCCTGCCAGCGCGAGCAGGGTATCGACGTCCGCAGTCCAGGGCACCAGCGCCGGGAAGATGAAGTCCCGCCGGTGGGTGACGGCGCTGACCTCGACCACCGGGCTCTGGTTGCTGAAATAGGCGCCGGTGTTTTCGCCGAAGGGGCCTTCGGGCTCGCGCAGGCCGGGCAGTATGCGGCCCTCGATGATCACCTCGGCGCGTGCGGGGACGTCGAGATCCACGGTCAGGGCGCGAGCCAGTTCCACGGGGGCGCCGCGCAGGGATCCGGCGACTTCCATCTTGTCCGGCCCGAGCGGACCGGTCTTGACGATGGAGGCGAGCAGCATCGCGGGGTCGACACCGAGCGCGATGGCCACGTCGAGCGGCCTGCCCTTGCGTTCCGCGTTCGCCAGATAGACCGAAAGCGGCGGGTTGGCCAGCAGAATGCCGAAACGGCGCCCTCCCTTGTACATCATGCGATGGACGCCCATTCCGCGCATGCCGGTTTCGGGATCGCGTGCCAGCACCAGGCCGCAGGTGAGGAAGGGGGCAGCGTCCCTGGCGTGATGCGTCAGCAGCGGCAGCAGGGCGCCGACATCCGGCGGGTCGCGATGCACGACTTCCTGCGACGGAATCTCGCTCGCCACAACCGGCGCAATGCACTGTGCGCTGCGCCGGGCGTAGGTTTCGAACAGCTTGTCCTCGCTGGTGCCCAGCGCTTTGGCGGCAAGGCGGCGACTCGCCAGGAGGTTGCCCGCGATGCGCGCGCCCGGATGCCCGGGAACCTGCTCGAACAGAACGGGGCGGCCGGCGGACGACATTTCACGCAACAGTGCGGCGACTTCGAATTTCGGGTCCAGCGGTTGCGCTACGCGCAGCAGGTCGCTGCCGAGATCGTCGAGGAAGGCGCGCAGATCTTTGAACGTCATTGTTTGAGAAAGTCGGCGGCGGCGCTACGGCGCCGCCGCCGCTTCCGATCCTCCCTGGCTATGCGTACTTGGCCGGCATGCGCTGGATTTCCTCGATCACCTTGATCGAGAACCTGGCCTGGCTCAACTGCCCGCGGCCCATGCGCACCTGGAGCTGGTCCGGAAACTTGTCGAGGGTGCTCGATACCTGCGCCCGGACGTGCTTGTAGGTGTACTTGTGCATGCCGGGGTTGAGGGTGCGGATCGAAATCTCGATATCCTTGCCCTCCGCCAGCTCCGCCATGTCCATGACAAAAACTTCCCATTGGTTCATCGCATCGTCTCCTTATTTCACCTGGGGATAGCCGTAGGCCGTCCAGTTCGCCAGCACGCGTTCCTGGATGTCCTTGGGATAGACGTTCTTGAAGCTGACCAGGGTCGGCACGTCGTTGGTCTTGTCCCAATCCACCGGCCAGAGGCAGTCGAACAGCACCTTGGAGCCGATCGAGTACTTGCGTTCGTGCGGCGTGGCGAAGGGATAGAGCGGCGTGCCGGTCGTGTTGCGATAGATGTGGATGCCGTTTTCCGGATGGCAGCGCGTACAGAAGGCGTGGTAGACCTCGTCCCAGTTGTAGATGTCGGTCTGGTCGTCGACCACCATGACCATGTGGAACCAGGGCCCGAGCTTGGAACCGAAGGCCAGTTGGGCGATCTGCTGGGCGATGCCGGTGTAGGCCGGCTTGACGCCGACGATCATCATGTGGTGCGTCGAGCGCGGATGCATGTACACGCCGGTGACCGGGATGCCCTGGCTCCTGAGCAGCTTTTCCAGTTCCAGGCCGAGCGAGAACGAGCGCAGCAGCTGGCCCTCGTCCTGCGGCACGCCCATGTTGGAAATCGTCATCGTGGCGTTGTTGCGGTAGGTGATGCAATTGACGCGGAAGGTGACGCGGAAGTCGCGCGGGCTGGTGCGGTAGCCCGTGTATTCGCCGAAGGGGCCTTCCTCGACCTTGTAGTCGGGGCAGATCTCGCCTTCGATGATGATCTCGGCGTCGGCCGGAACCTCCAGGTCGTTGGTCTCGCACTTCACCAGCCGCGCCGGTTCGCCCGAGAGCATGCCGACCAGTTCCGGCTCGGGAATCGGCGAGGGCGCACAGGCGGCCATCGCGGCCAGCGGCGAAAGGCCGATGGCGGTAGCGAAGGGGCAGGACAGCCCGCGCGGCAAGTAGTACTCGGAAAGCTGCTTGCCGAGGTCGGAGAAGGGGAAGACCGCGCCCGACATGGTGCGCGAATCGAACATCATCTGGCGGTACATGCCCCAGTTCACGTCGCCGCGCACCGGGTGCTTGGTCACCACCGCATGCCAGGTACCGACGTAGCGGCCGCCGTCGCCGTCATGCACCAGCGGCACCGGCAGCTTGCACAGGTCGACATCCTTGCCCATCAGGATGTTCTCCTTGCACGGCGCATCCTTCCTGTCGATTACCACCGGGGCGATCGGTTCGCTGTTGGTGCGCTTCAGGTATTCCTTGCCGATCTCGGGCAGGCTCGACGCCGGGTCCATGCCCAGCGAAATCGCCATGCGCCGGTAGGTCGACAAGGGTGCGCCGAAATAGCTGAAGCCGGGATAGTCCTTGATCTTCTCCATGAAGGGCGCCGCAGCACCCAGTTCGCAGGCGCGGCGCACGATGGCGCCGGCTTCGTTTTCCCAATCGACTTCCTGCTTGATGCGCACGGCGTCGCCGGCCTTGACGCAGGCGTCGATGAACTCCCGATTGCTTCTCGGTGCTGATATTTTTGACACGGTCTGCTCCTGGTCTGTTTGATTCGCTCTTGGGGGGGGTAATTGCTCAACCTATTTTCGACAGGATCTTTTCCCACTTGCCCTGCGCCTTGAGGATCATCTCGGCGGTCTCGCGCACGGCGCCGTGGCCGCCGCGCGCCACGGTGACGTAAGCGGCGTGGTTCTTGACGTCCTCCACCGCATCGCCCACGGCGATCGGCAGGCCGACGCGCTTCATCATCGACAGGTCGACGAGGTCGTCGCCGACATAGGCGACCTCGGCATCGGTGATGCCCATCTCCTTCAGCATTTCCTCGTAGGGCTCGGTCTTCTTCCTGATGCCTTCGTAGAAGCGCTTGATCTTCAGTTCTTCGGCGCGATGCCGCACGGCGCCGGATTTCTTCGAGGTGATGATGGCCACCTCGACGCCGCTCATCATCAGCACGACGACGCCCATGCCGTCCTTGATGTCGAAGTTGCGCGATTCCACGCCGTTGTCGTCGATCACGATGCGGCCATCGGTCATGACGCCGTCGACGTCGAGGATGACCAGCTTGATGTCTTTTGCCTTGTCCAT
>DAIOGL010000015.1:0-1079 GCA_036745235.1 Sulfuritalea sp. | reverse complement strand
TCGGCCCAGCGGCCCTTGATCTTGGCCAGCATTTCCTCGTCCATGCGCGCCTCGACCGGCTTCTGCTTCCATTCGTAAGGAATGCAGGCGTCCATGATGATGCGCGAGGTGGTCAGCTTGTTCGAATCGGGATCGAGCGCCGGGTCGAGCGGCGTCGAGCGGCCGCGCTTCTGGATATCGGTGCCGCGCGCCGGATCGTAGCGGCAGGACAGCGCCCAGAACACGCGCTGCAGGTCGTCGGCCATGATGTCGTCGTCGACCGTGATGACGCCCTTGATGCCGTAGGAGCCGGTGTTGCTGCCGATCACGGCGTTGGCCACCTGGTTGGAATGCCCCGGGTACATCTGCTTGACCGAGACTACGGCCCAGAAGCGTCCGGCCGATTCCGGCAGCACGCAGACCGAGCTGATGCCGGGAATCTTCATCTGCTCCAGTTCGGTCCACAGCGTCGCGGTGCGGGTGAAGGCCAGCAGCATGTGCACGTCGGTAACCGGGCGGCCCTGGCCGGTGGCCCAAAGCACCGGGTTGTTGCGATGCAGGATCTGCTTCACTTCCAGCGCCGGCTTGTTGATCACCTTGTGCAGTTCGTCCGTGTAATAACCGGTGTATTCGGCGAAAGGACCTTCGGGACGGAAGTTGTTCGGATCGATCTCGCCTTCCAGCACGATCTCGGCGCCGGCCGGGATCGGCAGGCCGGTCAGCGGCGCCATGAGGAATTCCGCCGGCTGGCCGCGCACGGTGCCGGTGATGTCGAAATCGTTGGCGCCCTTGTGCATCAGGGTGCCCGCCATGAAGATCAGCGGATCGCAGCCGATGACCGCGGCGGCCGGCATCTTCTTGCCCAGCTTGGCGTACTTCTTCATGATGCGCTCGCCGCGCTTGCCCGGCAGGATCTGCACGCCGCAGGTCTTGCTGTCGAGCATCTGCATGCGGTAGGTGCCGAGGTTGGTTTCTCCGGTTTCCGGATCACGCAGCACCAGGAACACCATGGTGCCGATGTAGCGGCCGCCGTCGAGCGGGAAGAACTTCGGCACCGGGAACATGTTCAGGTCCACCTTGTCGCCGCTGATGATGTTCTC
>DAIOGL010000014.1:13876-19380 GCA_036745235.1 Sulfuritalea sp. | reverse complement strand
CCTGCGCACAACCACAGGCCGCTGCGCAGCGCCGTTCCCGGCGAGCTTCCCATGAGCCTCGAGACGGCGCCGACGATCACCAGCTTGAGTGCCACCAGCGCCACCAGAATACCCGCCACCAGCGACCACTGGTCGATGATCTGCGGCACGTTGAGGCGCATCCCGATGGTGACGAAGAACAAGCCCAGCAGCACGTCGCGGAAGGGTTTGATGTCTTCTTCCACCTGATAGCGGTAATCGGTTTCGCCGATCAGCATGCCGGCGGTGAAGGCGCCCAGCGCCATCGACAGGCCCGCGAGATCGGTCAGCCAAGCGAGGCCGAGGGTGATCAGCAGCACATTGAGCATGAACAGTTCGGCGGACTTCCTGCGTGCCACCAGATGGAACCAGGCCGACAGCGCGCGCTGCCCGAGGAACAGCACCAGGCTCAGCAGTACCGCGGCCTTGAGGCCGGCCATCAGCAGGGCCTCCGCCATCGCATCGAGTGGTTGCGACAGCGCCGGAATCAGCACCAGCAGCGGCACCACGGCAATGTCCTGAAACAGCAGCACGCCAATCACCTCGCGGCCATGCGGCGCATCGAGTTCGCCGCGTTCGGCCAGCAATTTGGACAGAATCGCCGTCGATGACATCGCCAGGGCTCCGCCCAGTGCGATGCCGGCCAGCCATGGAATGCCCGCGAGCCGGGCCAGCAGGGTCGCCACCAGCACGCTCGCGAGCACCTGCAACAGGCCCAGGCCGAACACGATGCGCTTCATGCTGTACAGCCGCGCCAGGGAGAACTCCAGGCCAATGCTGAACATCAGGAACACCACGCCGAATTCGGCCAGATGCCGCGTCTGCTCGGTATCCGGCACCCAGCCCGCGGCATGCGGCCCCAGCACCGCCCCCACCAGCAGGTAACCGATGATCGGCGGCAAGCCGAGCATGCGGAAGACCACGACGACGACCACGGCGGCGGCCAGCAGCAGCAGGATCAGGGGCAGGGTGTGGGTCATCGAACAGGCCTGGGTGGAATAAGAGCGGAAGCCGGGCGGGTGCGGTTGCTATAATTTGGCTCCATCATATTAAACGCCCGAACCCGATGAACCAAGCCATTCAGCCACTCGCTGCTCGCGTCCCTGACGATGCTCACGTCGCGGCCATGGGTCGTCAGGTGCTGGAGATCGAGGCGGCGGCAGTAGCCGCGCTCGCGCGGCGGATCGGACCCGAGTTTTGCGCCGCCGTGTCTCTGATAATGGGCAGCAGCGGCCGTGTCGTCGTCAGCGGCATCGGCAAGTCCGGACATATCGCGCGCAAGCTGGCCGCCACCTTCGCCAGCACGGGCACCCCGGCCTATTTCGTTCACGCAGCCGAAGCCGTGCATGGCGATCTGGGCATGATCACCCGCGACGACGTCTTGATCGCCATCTCCAATTCCGGCGAGAACGACGAACTGCTGATGATCGTGCCGCTGGTCAAGCGCCTGGGGGGCAAGCTGATCGCCATCACAGGCAACGAGACCTCGTCCCTGGCGCAGGAAGCCGACATCCACCTGGACGCCCGCGTCGACCAGGAGGCCTGCCCGCTGAACCTGGCGCCGACGGCGAGCACCACGGCGGCGCTGGCGCTCGGCGACGCGCTTGCTGTGGCCCTGCTCGATGCGAGGGGCTTCGGCGCCGAGGATTTCGCCCGCTCGCACCCCGGCGGCGCGCTGGGTCGCAAGCTGCTCACCCATGTCGGCGACGTGATGCGAGTCGATGTGCCGACCCTTGCCGAAAGCGTCCCGGTCCCCGTTGCCCTTGCGGCGATGACGCGCGGCGGCATGGGTATGGCGGTGGTGCTCGATGCGGCGGAGAAGATCACCGGAATATTCACCGACGGCGATCTGCGGCGCGCCATGGAGCGACTTGGCGACCTGCGCGCGACGAAGGTGGCCGAGGTCATGACGCGCCATCCGCGCAGCATCGGCGTCCGGCGCCTCGCGGTCGAGGCGGTCGAAATGATGGAAGCCAACAAGATCAACCAGCTGCTGGTGACGGATGACGCCGGAGTGCTTTGCGGCGCACTCAACATGCACGACCTGTTCCGGGCGAAGGTCGTCTGATGCCCAGGGTGATCGCCGAGAGCGTGACGCGTGCAGCCGGCAAGGCGGCCAAAGTCGCCCTGATGGGATTCGATGTTGACGGCGTGCTGACCGATGGGACGCTTTACTTCAGTTCGGAGGGCGACGAGATGAAGGCCTTCTCGAGCCTCGACGGCCACGGCCTGAAGATGCTGCAGCGGGCCGGGGTCGAGGTGGCCATCATCAGCGGGCGCAGTTCGCGCGCACTTGAATTGCGTGCGAGGAATCTCGGCATCGATGAGTTGCACATGGGCGTCGAAGACAAGCGTGCACTGCTGGCCGGACTGGCGGGGAAGCGCGGAATCGATCTTGCGCAGACAGGCTACATGGGCGACGACGTGGTGGATCTGCCGGTCCTGCGCGCCTGCGGCTTCTCGGCGACCGTAGCCGACGCGCATGGCGAAGTCGTGTCGCGAGTCGACTACGTGGCGATCAGGGGCGGCGGCCGCGGCGCGGTGCGCGAAGTCTGCGACCTGCTCCTGCGTGCCCAGGGCAAGTGGGACGCGGCAATGGGAGAGTACCTCGCATGAGGGATCGCGCCGCCTCGCTGTTTCCGCTGGTCATGCTCTTGCTGCTGGCGGCCCTCACGCTCTGGCTCAACCGGGTGATCCAGGCCGACAATGCGCGCGGCCCGCAGCGGCACGACCCCGACTACTGGGTGGAGCGCTTCGAGGTGCGCCGTTTCGACATCGAAGGCAGGCTGCAACACACCCTGGTCGCCGCCAAGCTGATCCACTACCCCGACGACGACACGACGGTCGTCACCGCACCGCACATCACCTACCATCAACAGCCGCCGTCCGAGGTTTCCGCCCGCATGGGTTACATCGGCAGGGATGGCAAGCAGGTCGACCTGGTCGACGAGGTGCGGGTGATTCGTCACGGCGCAACGGCCGATGCGCCGCCCACCCTGCTTGAAACCCGGACCCTGAAGGTTTTTCCCGATGACGAGCGGGGAACCACCAACGACCCCGTGGTGATTTCCAGGGGCAAGAGCATCATGCGCGGCACCGGGCTCGACATCGACAACAGGACCGGCATTACGGTCCTGCGCGGCCGCGTCACCGGCATCCTCCATCGCAACCGGACCGAGACACCATGAACCTTTTCATTCGACTCGCTTTCATCGCCGGCATGGCCGGCGCAACGTTTGCCGCAACGGTGGCCCGGGCGGAGAAGGCAGACCGCGACAAGCCGGTCAATATCGAAGCCGACCGGGTCTCGGTCGATGATGTGAAGAAGGTCCAGACCTTCGAAGGCAACGTGCAACTGGTCAAGGGCACGCTGACCATCCGCGCCGAGCGCATCGTCGTCACCCAGGACGACGACGGCTACCAGCGCGGCGTCGCCACCGGCAGCGGCAGCACGCTTCCGCACTTCCGCCAGAAGCGCGAAGGCCAGGACGAATACGTCGAGGGCGAAGCCGAGCGCATCGAACACGATGCCAAGGCCGAAAAGACCGAGTTCTTCAACCGTGCCTGGGTCAAGAGCGGCCTCGACGAAGTTCGCGGCCAGTTCATTTCCTACGATGCCAGATCGGAAAACTACTTCGTCACCAGCGGCCCCAACGGAACCCGCGCCCGCCCCGGCAGCGGCGAGCGCGTACGTGCCGTGATCCAGCCGAAGAACAAGGATGCCGGCGCCGCGACGCCGCAGGCGACGGGTGCCGTTCCGCCGCCGCTGAAGGGCGCACCGAACATCACCACCCCCCGTCAGGAGACCGCGCAGTGAGCTACGAAAACATCATCACCGAAACCCGCGGCAAGGTCGGGCTCATCACGCTCAACCGGCCCAAAGCCATGAACGCTCTCAACGACCGCCTGATCGACGAGGTCGGCGCCGCACTGGACGGTTTCGAAGCCGATGCGAACATCGGCTGCATCGTCATCACCGGTTCGGACAAGGCCTTCGCCGCCGGTGCCGACATCGGCGCCATGGCAGGCTGGGACTTCATGGACGTCTATCAGGCCAATTACATCAGCCGCAACTGGGACCGTATCCCGCGCTGCCGCAAGCCGATCATTGCGGCGGTCGCTGGATTCGCGCTGGGCGGCGGCTGCGAGCTGGCCATGATGTGCGACATGATCTACGCTGCCGATACCGCCAAGTTCGGCCAGCCCGAGATCAAGCTCGGCATCATTCCCGGCGCCGGAGGCACCCAGCGCCTGCCGCGCGCGGTGAGCAAGGCCAAGGCCATGGACATGTGTCTCACGGCCCGCTTCATCGATGCCCAGGAGGCCGAGCGCGCCGGACTGGTAGCGCGCGTCATCGCCGCCGACAAGCTGCTCGAGGAAACCCTGGCCGCAGCGGAAACCATAGCCGGATTCTCCTTGCCGGTCGTCATGATGATCAAGGAATCCGTCAATCGGGCCTACGAGTCGGGCCTGCAGGAAGGCCTGCTGTTCGAGCGCCGCACTTTCCATTCGGCTTTTGCCCTGGCCGACCAGAAGGAAGGCATGACAGCCTTTGTCGAAAAGCGAAAACCCGTTTTCCGCGACCGCTAAACGGACTTTCGCACCGCAACACAAAAGGCCCTGCGGGGCCTTTTGTGTTTCTGTAACCATATGTTTTTTATTGATTGTTACTCGTCAGAGATTTTTTTGTGCATTGCACCAAAAAAATCTTGACATGCCTTCTTTGATCCCTATAATACGAACCATGATGCACTGCAACATCGCCCCGGGCAAATGGGGGTGAGCGACAAAACCGAATCCGAAATTCTTTTCGACACTCATTCTCAGGAGAACACCATGAACGCCACTACCGAACAATTCGCCAGCGCCAACAAGGCCAACGTCGAAACCATGCTGACCATTGCCAATACGGCATTCGCCAGCGCCGAGCGCCTTGCCGCCCTGAACCTCAACACCGCCCGCGCCATGCTGGAAGACAGCGTCGCCAACGCCAAGGCTCTGCTCGGCGTCAAGGACGTCCAGCAACTGATCGCCATGCAAACCACGCTGGCCCAGCCCGCCGTCGAAAAAGCCGTCGCCTACTCGCGCAGCGTGTATGAGATCGCCACCCAGACCCAGGAAGAACTGTCCAAGGTCGTCGAAGGCCAGTTCTCCGAGATCAACAAGAATGTCGCTTCCGCGCTGGACAAGGCCGCCAAGAACGCCCCGGCCGGTTCCGATGTCGCCGTGGCTGCCGTGAAGTCGGCGATTGCCGCCGCCAACTCGGCCTACGACAGCATGACCAAGGCTGCCAAGCAAGTCGCCGAAATCGCTGAAGCCAACGTCGCCGCTGCTACCACCGCGACCGTCAAGGCTGTCGGCACCGGCGCCGCCGCGCCGAAGGCCAAGAAAGCCGCCTAAGCGACTTTCGTACCGTCTCCTCCTCCGGCCCCGCAAAAGGGCTGGTTTCAGACCCGATGCAGCAATGCATCGGGTCTTTTTTATTG